>MAXR01000303.1 GCA_001751155.1 Desulfuromonadales bacterium C00003068
AACATATACAGGAATCGCCCTGCGTAACGATCAAGTACCTCAGGGTGCTCATCAAACAGCTTCACACAGTAGAGAAGCAAATCGCCAAAATCAAGGGCATTGGCGCGCTTCAGCCGCTCTTGATACATGGCATACACTTGGGCGACAACACGGTTATTGCTATCGTCCTGGGCCATAGCGTCAGGAAACTGCCCTTTATTTTTTGCCGCATCAATAGCCGATGCTGCGGCACGGGCTTTAAGTTCTTTATCGGAGATACCTAAATCTTTGAGGATGTTTTTAAGCATCCGCTCCTGGTCTTGATCGTCATAAATGGTAAATGACGATTCGAAGCCTAAAGCGGTGATCTCGCGGCGTAAAATTCGCACACAGGTGGAGTGAAAGGTGGAAACCCACGGCGTTTCCTGATCTGGTAGGCGGCTCTCAATGCGTTCCTTCATTTCGGAGGCCGCTTTATTGGTGAAGGTTACCGCTAGAATTCGCCATGCGGGAACACCGAGCTCTTGCACCAAATGAATCACCCGCCCAGTGAGAGTACTGGTTTTCCCCGACCCTGCACCAGCCAAAATCAACAATGGCCCTTCGGCATGGTTCACCGCTTGCAACTGGTGTGGATTAAGATTTGGACTGATTCTACTCATCGCCATCTTCCTCAAGAGTTCGCGCCATCAATGCTTTATTATAGGCTGAAACCATATCGCGCCGCGAGATAATACCAATCAATTTATTGGTACAATCTCTGGCGACAACAGGTAACTGCTCGATATTACGATATCCAATTTTACGCATCGCACGATCTAAGTTTTCATCGGCAAAGATCGTCGTGACTTCGGAGGTTGCCAACTCCTTGACCACAACCAAATCCATCAGATCTTTCTCAAAAACGACGCCGAGAAAATCCTGAATAGAGATGATCCCCGTCAATTCACCATCGATATTGGTGATAGGGAAATTTGTATGCTTGGTGCTGGCAATAAAGTCGGTGAACTGGCGCAGCGTCATGCTCTCTGGCACCGTTTCGAGCTGAGTGGTCATGACGTCACCGACGTTGATCGACTTCATGATATTACGCTCTTTACCCGCTTCAAGGTCAATGCCTGCCCGCGCTAATTCAACGGTATCGAGGCTCTCTTTTTTATAATGACGGCAGATGGAGGTACCAATCACACACGACAACATGATCGGCACAATAACTTGATACGAGGCGGTCATCTCAAACAACAGGAAGATGGCGGTCATCGGCGCATGGGTCGCCGCCGACAGAAAAGCCCCCATGCCGATGAGGGCATAGGAACCTGGTGAAATCGCCATTGCGGGAAATAGCTGCTGGGTAATGTGACCGAAGGCCCCGCCAATCACCGCGCCGATATACAAAACGGGGGCAAACAAACCGCCTGGCAAACCAGAACCAAGGGTGATCGAGGTAGCAATCGCCTTAAATAAGACCAACGCCAGCAACAGATATAACGTGCCACCACCGTTGAGGAACTCGTTCATGAAGTCGTAACCGTTACCAAATACTTGCGGAAAACCGACGCCGATCAAACCAACCAACAACGCCCCAGCAATCGGTTTCATCAACCGCGGTATTTTCAACTTACCGAACAGATCCTTAATGCGAAAATGGACATCGATAAAGGTCGCCGCCAACACACCGACAATCGCGCCAAGAACCACATACAGTAACAGTTCCCAGTGAGAACCCATCTGATAGGGGGGGATGTGAAACGCGATCTCATTACCAAGCAGCGCCCGTGACACCACAGTACTCATGCCACTAGCGATAACAATTGAGGTGAAACTCGAAATTTCAAATGCTGAAAGTAGAACAATCTCTTGAGCAAAAAACACCCCAGCAAGGGGAGCGTTAAAGGTCGCAGCCACACCACCTGAAACACCACAAGCGACCAACACTTTGAGGCGGTTACCACTAACCTTAAACCCTTGGCCAAACTGGCTGCCTACTGCGCCACCAATTTGGGCAATGGGGCCTTCTTGGCCGGCACTACCGCCTGTTCCCAGAGTGATGGCACTGGCTAAACCACGGGTGATGATGGTTCGCCCTGGAATTTTTGCCCCGCGCAGATTCACTTGCTCCAGAAAGGAGGAGAAACCAAATTTCAGATCTTTTTTGAACCAGATACCAAAGGGGATCATCAACAGACCACCGACGACCGGGAACAAAATTGCCCACCAGCGTGCGCTACTCCAATGATGCCAAGAGATATCAAAAAACTCCATCCCCTGTTCGATCACCAACCAATGGAAAAAATCGATGGTTTGGCGGAAAGCGTAATTACACAGCCCAGACAATAGACCAATGGCAACGGCCAGAATGGCCATAAAGGTATTTTCGCTAATGCGGAATCGGCTAAGAACCTTCACACTAACATGACGTAGCCACTCAAAAAATCGGGAAACTGTGGGGTTGCTCATAATATATGACTCAATACATGCGAAATTAGTATCAAAAAACTTAAACGAAAATACTACGTCTTTTCACTCCTCGCTGTAAAGAACTATCCGTATCATAAAACAACATACATCATCTTCCATACCTAGCATGGTTGTCCGAGAATAGGAGGCGTAGCGTGTAATCGGCTGATCGAGGGCAGTTTTTCGCTACGGTTTGCCAAGCCGCCCGACAAACTCCTAGATAGGGGCTGGCGGAGAGGTGGTGACTGTTGACACTGCGCCGATCAGGACCGTGGTCAGTCAGAGGCAGCAAAGAATTGACGGATACAGGGCATTATATCCTCAGAGTGACACCAAGATATCCGACCACAACTGCCAGCGCAAGCGTCGGCTATCACGCCCGACGCGGGACGATGACGCCCGACGAGCAAAACCCCCAGTCCACCAGATAATCGATTCGACACATCACACAGGGTCAATAGATCCGCCGTCTGCGCGACATTACTGATCAACATCAGATCAAAACAGTTCGACTCCTCATGTAAACTGGTCAGCCAATTGATCCCCTCGCCGCAGTTACGGGCCAAGGTGATCTTAAAGCCGGCCAGTTTTAACAGAAAGCTGATCTGCTGGTCACTTTCATAGTGCTCATCGACGACAAGAATATGGCCACAGGACATAGACTACCTCTAATAAATAGGTGTGCGAGGCGTACTGTACCGCCTATCGGAATTTTATGAGTTAAAGGTGCAAATAGGTTAAAGAGATAAGGAGGGTGTTACAAAGTCCAGCATTGGGGATCTTCAATTTATAAAAATGGGGCGACCAGCCAGAGAAGCTGGCCGCCCCGCAGAGGTTAATACTCTTCGAAATCGCTGTCCAGAGCATCACGCCCCATCTCCAGTGACAAGCCACTACCTGCCTTAGGGGCGACAGTCTTTTGGGGCCCACCAAGGCTCGGAACCGCTGCCGCAATCCGCTGCGGCTGGCGACGACCACCCGCATCAATGCGGAAAAAAT
>MAXR01000304.1 GCA_001751155.1 Desulfuromonadales bacterium C00003068
TCCTTTGAACCATTCGCACCTACCAGCAGAAAAAGGACATAAATGAACATTGTTGGACGAAATTAGACAAAGAAAAAGCCCCTGACGAATCAGAGGCTATTTCTTATAAATGGTACCCGGGACGAGAATCGAACTCGTACAGGCCGAAGCCCGAGGGATTTTAAGTCCCTTGCGTCTACCAGTTCCGCCACCCAGGCAAAATGTGAGGCTAGTTTTAATGCATTCCCTACTCAGTGTCAAACAAAAACAGTTTTTTCTTTAACAATTCATGTCAACAAAAGAGATTTCTGGCATTTCAGCCAAATATTCGTACTTAACACAGAGTTGAAAGAACAGAGTCAACCCCTTCACATGTTGATCATCTAAAGAATATGACATCGACTGCCAATACTCAACAAGTTGCTCTGTGGTGATCCACTCTTTGCCTTGAACACTTTTTGCCAAACTATTTAAATCGGCAAAGGCCATCTTACGTGAGGCCTCTAATTGCTGTTGAAGTTGCAATAATTCATCGGTTAATGTAGCGAGGCTTTCGCGGCGAACAATCCATAACGCAAAGACAAACGGCAACTGAGTAAATTGATACCAGAGTTGTGCCAGATCATACTGATACCATTGACCAGCATAGTGTGTTGCGGCCTTTAATGCTCGATCACCGATCATCAATACAGGTTTTTTTTCTTGCAGCAGATCTTCTATTGGTTGCTCGGGCACGAGACATTTAACATTGCTCCAGCCATAATATTCACGCAACATAACTCGCAGTAAATTAACCGAGGTCGCTGATTCACCAGTAAGATAAATACAGTGCCCTTCAAGCTCCTCAATTGGCACCGGAGAGAACAATAAAACGCTTTTAACGCTGTGCAACGCACTAATCGAATGATGAGGCAACAGCACGTAATCTCTAAAGCGACAGCCATATTCAAATGAGGAGGAGGGGCTGACATCAATAGACCCTTGAGCCAACATTTCATTTAACTCAGCGGGCACGCCAGCAATCGTGTTTCCATCAAATCCACACTGGGGTAAATGATGAAAAAATGGAACACAATTAAGATAATCAATTCGTCCTAGTTTTAATGGCATCGATCTCTACTTTAAAATGAATGAAGGGCGAAAACTTAGCCTCCGCCCTTCACAATCAATTAACCTATCAACTGACTCAACGTCTAAAGCTTAACCCGCTCTAGAAAACTTGTATCAATATCACCTTCAATGAACTCTTTATTGTTCATGATTTTTTGATGGAATGAGATCGTGGTCTTAATTCCTTCAATAATATACTCATCTAACGCCCGCGCCATCCGTTTGATAGCTTCTTCACGAGTATCCGCATGGACAATAAGTTTAGCGATCATTGAATCGTAATGAGGCAGTACCTTATATTGATCATACACAGCACTATCAACACGAACCCCTAAACCGCCTGGAGTGTGATAGCCATCGATCAAACCAGGGCAAGGCGTGAATTTAACGGGATCCTCAGCATTAATACGACACTCAATCGCATGACCTTGGATCTTTATGTCATCCTGAGTAAAGCGTAGTGGATGCCCTGCCGCCGAATTAATCTGCTCTTTAATAATATCGATACCCGTGATCATTTCAGTCACAGGATGTTCTACTTGAACGCGGGTGTTCATCTCCATGAAGAAGAAATCGTTGTTGGCATCAAGTAAAAACTCGATGGTACCAACACTCGAATAATTAACCGCCTTGGATGCAGCTACAGCGCAATCGCACATTTTCTGGCGAACGTCTGCAGGTAAAATCGAACAGGGTGCTTCTTCAATCAACTTCTGATGACGACGTTGAATAGAACAGTCGCGCTCACCCAAATGGATAACATTGCCATGTTTATCAGCAAGAATCTGAATCTCAACGTGACGAGGCCGTTCACAGTAGCGTTCCATATAAACTTCAGGATTACCAAAACCAGATTGTGCCTCAGATCGGGCCGCAGCAAAGGCATTCGGCAACGATGTTGGCGAATGAACAATTTTCATTCCGCGTCCACCACCACCCGCTGTTGCTTTGATAATAACAGGGTAGCCAATTTCCCCAGCAATGCGTACCGCCTCTTCGGCTGTTGGCACACCCTCTTTGGTACCGGGTAAAATTGGAACTCCAGCGGCAGTAACCGTTTGACGAGCGCTGATCTTATCACCCATAAGGCGCATATTCTCAGCAGTAGGGCCGATAAATGTCAAACCACAATTTTCACAGATCTCTGCAAACTCAGCATTCTCAGACAAAAAACCATAGCCGGGGTGAATCGCATCGGCGTCGGTGATCTCAGCAGCACTAATAATAGCCTTCATGTTGAGGTAACTATCAACACTCGCAGCAGGACCAATGCAAACGCTTTGGTCAGCTAATTTCACATGCAACGCTTCACTATCGACATCGGAATGAACCGCAACGGTTTTAATTCCAAGTTCTTTGCACGCACGCAAGATGCGTAACGCAATCTCACCGCGATTAGCAATGACAACCTTGTGTATCATAATCTCTCCAGAATTCGAATCAGGTGTATTTCAAATTAAGCCTGAAAGTACAGGATCAGAATTATAACTTTTCTACGAGGAATAATGCATCACCAAATTCAACAGGTTGAGCGTTATCTTTGACGAATTCAACAATCTTACACTTGAACTCAGCTTCGATCTCGTTCATCAGTTTCATGGCTTCAACAATACACAATGTTTGTCCAGCTTCAACAACATCACCCACCTTGACATAGTCATCGGACTCAGGCGACGGTGCAGCATAGAAGGTACCAACAATCGGTGAGGTGATCGCATCGTACTTATCATTTACAGCAACTTCTGCAACAGGAGCTACAGCGGAAGGCACGGCAGCTGCGGCTTGTGGAGCAACTGGAAGAGGCGCAGCATAATTAGGTGCTGACATATGGATCACTTCTTGATCTTTGCCACGCTTGATCACAATGCGTTGCTCTTCAGTTTCCATCTCAAATTCAGTAATATCTGTATCAGTTACAAGTTTAATCAATGTTTTAATGTCTTTAATATCCATCAGATTCTCTCCACTTCATTGTTGAGAAGACTGCTTTGCAGTCACGGCAACATGATATGTGCCTTAATTATTTGCCATAATTTTTATCAAATACGAATAGTTAGGTTGCTATGTTTTACAAATATACCTTAACTTTCGACATGCTTTGATAGCAGAAGATGTGCGATGTTACGTGCAGGTAATTGCTCGATAACTCTTTTGGCACTGCGTTAAGCAGCGATATCCATCCATGGACAACAAAACAGTATCTTCAATTCTTACACCACCGACACCAGGCACATAAATACCTGGTTCGACAGTAAAAACCATTCCTGCACCTAACCGTACTTCTGAACGTGGTGACAACGTTGGCGATTCGTGAACCTCCAAACCGACACCATGACCTAATCCATGACCAAAATATTCACCAAAACCATGGTCGTGGATATAATCACGAGCAACACGATCAACCTCTTTGGCTGCCACTGCTATCTCCAAAGATTCCAAAGCAAGATCGTGCGCATGAAGCACTACATCAAACATCGTCCGCAATTGATCCGAGACATTACCAACACCAAAAGTAACCGTCTCGTCAGAATAGTACCCATTACAACGAGTACCAAAATCAATCGTGACTAACTCACCACACTCAATCTTTTTATCAGAAGCAATGCCATGCGGCAACGCGCCACGTACTCCTGATGCGACGATAAGATCAAAGGCTTTATCCTCGCCGCCGAGTCGGCGCAAGGTAAACTCCAAATCCAGCGCGACCTCTCTCTCAGTCATACCCGCTTGAATGCGGGGGAAGACCTCCTGAAAAGCAACGCAATTCAATCGAGCCGCCTCGTCTAAGAATGAGAGTTCCTCTTCATCTTTAATTTGGCGAAGAGAACTTAATTCGTCATCAACAGCTTGAAACGTGAGGGTTGAGCACTTGTTTTCAAGGCGGTGAAACTGGTCGACACTTAACACCTTCGATTCAAAACCCACATGCTTCACTAAAAGAACATTAAACTGATGATCCATTGCAGCAAGTTTATCACTATACTCAAGCACATCATCGGCTAACACCTCAGTTTTAGCCTGAGTTGTGTAGCGTGAATCGGTTAAAAAAAGAGTCTGATGCAAGGTAACAAGTAGAGCACCATCAGAACCTGTAAAACCACAAAAATAGCGAAGATTGACACTCCCCTGTAATAAAAGAGCATCTAAATTCTTCACACGTAAGATATCACGCAGCCGATTAACCCGAGACTTTAACATATCACCACATCTTCAGCGAGACTAAAAAAGGAAATTATTTGTTTAAATAATCGATCAAACCATCCACAGCCATCATGTAACCCTTTATACCAAATCCAGCAATTTGACCGATGGCAATAGGGGCAATAAAAGAGTGATGGCGAAACTCTTCACGGGCATGAACATTTGATAAATGCACCTCAACGGTCGGCAAAGCAACAGCAGAAATAGCATCACGTAGCGCGACGCTGGTATGAGTTAATCCGCCCGGGTTGATCACAATACCTGCAAAACCATCCGCAAAGGCCTGATGAATTTGATCGATCAGGAACCCTTCAACATTCGATTGATAAAAACGACACTCAATTTCCACATCTTTGCTTAATGCGTGTTGAGTAATTTTTTCGTTAATCGATGGAAGTGTCTCACTACCATAAATGTTTGGCTCTCGAATACCGAGCATGTTGAGGTTTGGACCATGAGCAATGAGGATTTTCATATAATATGTCCTAGATTAATCTAACGCCGTGCGTAAAAGGTTGGCATCGCGGCGGAGTAAATAGCGCCCCTTTGCAGCATTACCATCGCGATCAACAAGTAATGCGACAAAATATTCACTGGTCAACATAATGAGAAGTATGTTTAATTTCTCACACTTCACTGCAATTTCCTCAAGGCCACCAACATTAAGAAGTGATGCGGTATGAGCCACCTCAGTGACAACTGCAGCAAACTCAACAACCACAGATTGCCCACCCTCTTCAGCGCCTGAGTTAACAGCAAAGTGATCAACAGCAATACCATCACAGCCCATTAAAATTGCGGACTGAGCTCCTGGCGTTTGTTCCACTAAATTTTTTAAAATTGGCCTAAACATTGTTCCTCCTACGCTCAATTGCAAACAACCATTGCTCTAACCCAGCAACGTGTTTATCCGTGACATCTTTCGCGCTCGCGTCATCACTGCCTTGCACCAATTCAGTAAGTTTATCCTGATAAAGAACATTATCGGGATGATGCTGATGCAAGCTTCGATAAATAGAGATCGCCTTCTCTTTCAAACCTTGGCTCAAATAGAGTTCGGCCATTGTCGCCGTCGGCAATAAGATACCCTCATCAGCTTCAACTTCAAATGACTTGAGTTGCGCATTCAGGCCCTCAATGGCCTCGTGATCAGGATCGTTACTGACAAGCTGACTGATGCGAACCTGAGCACGTTGATAATGCTGTTGACGCAAGTCTAACTGTGCCAGCCCCACTAAGGCATCACTATTGTATCCATCGAGGGACAAAACACGTTCGTAGAACACGATGGCTTCATCAAATTCTTCGGCCTTGGTCAGCAGATCAGCAAGAAATAACAAACCTAAAATATGATCTGGATTCTTTTCGATGCCACGCTTGATGGCATCAAGACCAGCCTCGTCCAATCCAAGCTTGCTGTAACAGCGAGCCAACGGTAAAAACAGATCCGATGTAGGATCACTACGAAGCTGTTCCTTATAATCTCTTATTAATCCGAGAATTTGTACCTCATCCACAGGTAATTCCACCAACAAGTCTCCCTCTATACCGCAGCAAAAAGGTCAATGTTTGCGAGTTTCTCACCAAGTTGCGCCACTGAACGGATCTCATAATTGCCGATACCACGATTGAAAATCATGCGTAAAACACCATCCTGAACTTTTTTATCCCGTGACATGGCATCCATATAACTCGATAAATCGAAAAACGGCGGCTGCACGGGTAAGCCACATTTAGTTAACAACGTAACCAGCCGATCAACATCCTGCTGAGTACATAAAGCTA
>MAXR01000305.1 GCA_001751155.1 Desulfuromonadales bacterium C00003068
TCGCTAGCGATCAAAGCAACCCGTACCGGGATATGGAATGGCTGCTTGTCCATCTGCCCCGCCGTATCGGCACACTGCTGTTTCAGTGTTAGGGTCAAGCTCGACTGCGCGGGATCATAACTCGATTCAACCTCAAGAATCGGCGTTCCCGCTTGGGAGTACCAGCGTTTGAATTGCGTTAAATCAACGCCTGATGAATCCTCCATCGCTGCGGAAAAGTCATCGGTGGTCACTGCTTGACCATCGTGACGCTCAACGTAGCAACGGATACCGACCATAAAACGCTGACGACCGAGCAGGGTTTGCATCATGCGGATCACTTCGGCACCCTTGTTGTACACGGTCATGGTGTAAAAGTTATTGATCTCAACATAGGATTCGGGCCGCACCGGATGGGACAGTGGCCCTGAATCTTCGGCAAATTGATGGGTTTGCAGCAAGCGCACCTCTTCAATGCGCTTGACGGCGGCGGAGTTCATATCGGCGGAAAACTCTTGATCGCGAAAGACCGTTAAGCCCTCTTTGAGACTGATCTGAAACCAATCGCGACAGGTGATGCGATTGCCGGTCCAATTATGAAAATACTCGTGGCCGATCACCCCTTCGATATCGAGGTAGTCAGCATCGGTGGCGGTATCGGGACAGGCGAGGACATACTTGGAGTTAAAGACATTTAGCCCCTTGTTCTCCATCGCCCCCATATTGAAATCATCGACGGCAACGATCATGTAACGATCAAGATCGTATTCGAGACCAAAGCGTTGTTCATCCCACTGCATTGAATTTTTCAGCGATAGCATGGCATGGTCACACTTATGGCGATTACGCTCTTCAACGTAAATTTGCAGCAAAATATCGCGCCCTGAACAGGTGGTAAAATGATCTTCGATGCAGACGAGATCACCAGCGACTAGAGCGAACAGATACGACGGTTTGGGGAATGGGTCGTGCCACTTGGCAAAATGGCGGCCATCATCGAGATCACCGCTAGCGATCAAATTACCGTTGGAAAGCAACACCGGAAACTGCTGTTTATCGGCACGAATGGTGGTGGTGTACAGCGCCATGACATCGGGACGATCTTGAAAATAGGTGATGCGCCGGAACCCTTCGGGCTCGCACTGGGTGCAAAAGTTACCACTTGAGAGATACAACCCTTCTAGTGCTTTGTTGGCCGCAGGATTAATCTGTGTCACCACGCGCAAGCAAAACTGTTGCGGCAAATTGTGGATGGTTAAGCCATCATCTTTAAGTTGGTAACGACTTGGCTCTAGGGTTACATCATCAATTTGCAGTTCAATCAATTCTAAACCAGCACCCACGAGGTCAAGTGGCGCAGCAGGATCGGCATCGGCTTCGCGCTCCAAATAGGAGAGAGTTTCAACGGTGGTGGCATTTGATTGTAGATCGAAATTAAGCTCGACCCGCAATAGCGCATAAGAAGGTTTTTGATACTCATTCAAGTAGATGGTTTTATGTTGTTTTGACATCAATTACTCCATTGGCAACACCAAGCGCGAACGCTGAGGTATTTAGGCATAAGAAAACCCCGCTCCCGAGATAGGAACGGGGTCATCAGGACCGCACTATTTTTTTACCACATTGACGATGATCGCTATTCAATCAGAATGGTGTCGTTGTTATCACCGTCTTCATCATCACGTTGTTCAATTTGTGCAACGTGATCGTGGGTCAACAGTTTACCGTGTTGATCCATCACCCGATCACCTTCGAGGATAATCAGACCAGTTTTATCGACCACATCTTTTTTATATTTATATTGGTATTCCATGCTCTTTTTACGCAGGCTATAACTCATAAACATCCACACCAAACCGAGCACCACACTCGCAACCAGTAACACGGCAAGGGTGATGAGCAGATAGTAAGCCGTCCGTTCTCCAACATGGCCGATCACTGCTAAAATACCATCGAGTTTATACACAACCCCCGATAGCACCACCAACATCAACAAGCCCATGAGAAAAGGCATCTGCCTAATTACGTAGATAAAGGCATGAAACTTTTGCACGCGGCCCTGCTGTTCCGAAGCAGAGAGACCTAAGGGTCCTTCTGAGCTTTCTGGCTGGTGTCCATAAAGATAGCGATCAAAACCTAACACAATCACGCCAAGCAAAAAGGTGATGGTGAGCGGCACAATAAAGGCAGCAAAAAAGTATGATTTCCATGGAAAAGGGGTATTTTCAGGGCCAAGCTGACTTAAAAAGCTGACAAAGAAAATAAACCCTTCAATCACACCGATTAGGATCAAATATTTAATAAACAGGTCTTTGAGTTCCTCTTTTTCAAACATTGCCGCAATCCCTTTTCGCGGGGCGGCTGTTGAAGTGGAACTCGACGCCTGAGAGTTTTGTGATGCTTTCTCACGCTCTGGCATGATGACAACTCCTGCAATGGTACGAACAACTCAATCGAACTGGGTTCTCACGCGAGAGCCCTCAAACGGTACATTATAAAGCATTTTAAGCATGTTGTCTGTCGAAAATCGTTAGCACTGCGCTAACGCTTGATCGATATCGGCAATAATATCTTCCACACTCTCAATTCCGACGGATAGACGGATCAAGTCAGGGGCAACACCAGATTCAATCTGTTGCTCCTCGGTCAGTTGGCGGTGGGTAGTACTCGCCGGATGCAGCACACAGCTACGCACATCACCAACGTGAACCACCATGGCGATCAACTTGGTGCTCTCCATGAAACGGCGCCCTGCTTCAACACCACCTTCGATACCAAAGGTGAGAACTCCGCTGGCTCCCTTAGGCAGGTATTTACACGCCCTATCGTAACTTGGATGACTGTTCAACCCTGGATACGAAACCCATTTCACTTTAGGGTGCAGCTCTAAACGACGGGCCACATCGAGGGCGTTAGAACAGTGACGATCCATACGGACATGGAGTGTTTCTAGACCGTGATTGAACATAAAGGCGTTCAGCGGCCCTAAGCTGGCACCGATATCGCGCATCAGTTGCACTCGCGCCTTGACGACGTAAGCCATGCTGCCAAACTTCTCGGTATAGCGCAGACCATGATAACTTGAATCGGGCTCGGCCAACTCAGGGTATTTACCATTGTTCCAATCAAAACGACCACTATCGACAATCACTCCACCGACACTGGTGGCATGACCATCAATGTATTTTGTCGCTGAGTGAATGACGATATCAGCGCCGTGCTCAAAAGGGCGGCACAGATAAGGTGTTGGGAAGGTGTTGTCGACAATCAGTGGTACTTGCATCTCGGTGGCCACCGCTGAAAACTTTTCAAAATCGAGAACATTCAAGCCGGGGTTGCCAATACTCTCAGCAAAAATCAACCGAGTTTCTGGGCGGAAGTGGCTCTTAATCTCTTCGGCACTGGCCTCAGGATCAACAAAAGTGACCTCAATACCCATTTTAGGCAGAGTGTTGTAAAACAGTGAATAGGTGCCACCGTATAATGAATTGGCGGTGATAATNNACACCGCCCTCAAGGGCTGTCATCTTCGCCTCAAAAGCCGCCCAAGTAGGGTTACTAATCCGCGTGTACATGTGATCGGCACAGTCGAGATCGAATAGACTGGCAATGTGATCGGCATTGTCATATTTGTACGTTGTGCTCTGTACAATCGGCACAATACGGGGATCTGTTGCTTCTGGCTGGTAGCCACCTTGAATCACAAGAGTTTCTAAATTCCAATCGTTCTCCATAATCATCGACCCCTTTTACTGTTCTTTATATATGATTAATTCATGACAAAACACGGTGACACTTCAACAGCAGCAGTTGATAGAAGCCGCTATCCATTTTACTAAGCAAGCGAGGCTACCGCTTTTTGGCAAAAATGTCGATAAACAATCGGCTCCACCAAGGCAATGTTCATCAAATTAGTCAAAAAATCACCATTTTGGTCGATAAAACGGCCATTCTAATGGCAATTCCCAGCGAAATATCGCTCATTCTGCGATAACAGACAGCTCCCATGTCGCAAAAAAACGATTATCACTGAAACACACACAATATTGTCACTCAGCGACCCATCTAAATACAGTCAAACGTTGATTTATCCCCCATTTTCTGATTAGATGAGCCACTCACAATTCATTCAATTGTGAGCCAATGAAACACTTTGGTTCGGCCTGTGGCCGATATGATCTTTTTTGATTTGTTGTTTAAGGAGGAAAACCTGATGAAGTCGATGAAACACACCCTACTGTTATGTTGTGCAGCCGTTGCCCTACTAGGGCTTGCTCAACCTGCCCTTAGTTCAGAAACACTTAGCGACGCTGACTGTGTTAAATGTCACCTCGATGCGGTAAAAGATGTCGCTGACAATGGTGCCGCACACAATGAGATGGGTTGCCAAGATTGCCACCTTGAACATGCCCCCTTGGGTGATGACATCATTCCAAAATGTAGTTTGTGCCACGCTGCAGATGAGACCGCTCACTACACCCTTAATAACTGTGCGGGCTGTCACTACCCACACCACCCACTCATTATCGACTTTAGTGCCTTAACCGATGTCAAATCGGCCTGTATTAGCTGCCATGATGATAAGGGCGAAGAGATGGCCGCTCATCCAAGTGCCCACTCAAGTCAAGACTGTAACGAATGCCACACCGCTCACGGCTTGGAAGAGGGACAATTTAGCACCTGTCTCGACTGTCATGATGGCCACTCTGAGACCATGACTCTTGCCGACTGTACCAAGTGCCACAAGCCACACAGCCCTGTTGAAGTCACCTACGATGAATTGCCATCTGAACTGTGTGCTAGTTGCCACGGTGATATTGCGGCAATGCTAGCTCAATCAACCAAACACCATGGCACGATGATGTGTTCTGAATGCCATGTTGATGAGCATATGACCATCACCACCTGTAACGATTGTCACGGTGAACCACATGGCGTGATGCACCAAAAGTATCCCAATTGCGTTGAGTGCCACATTGACCCTCACGCACTCGCGGAGTAACGCCCCTGCCTACCGAGAGTTACGCTCTCGGTAGGTATCTTATTATTTTTGCTCATAATGGTTGGTACGCATGATTCGCAACACCATCACATCAAAGTTGTCCCAAGCAATAGGCCACCTCGCACCGTTGAGGTTACCGCTAGTGCTACGGCTAGCCCTGTTACTGTTAACGGTTGTCACTTCGCCAGCGTGGAGTGCGATTGAAGCAACTCCGCTGACAGACGGCGATTGTGTTAAATGTCACAAGCAACCCGTTGAGCAGCTCACCACTCAAGGGGGAAAACATAACAGTGAACTGAGCTGCCTTGAGTGCCACTCTGATCACCCACCTATGGGTGAAGCCCTCATTCCTGAATGTAGCGAATGCCACGATGGCAGCGACTCCGACCACTTTAGCTTGAATAATTGTCAGCAATGCCATCAACCTCACGCACCTGTTATCGCCGACTTCACCACCATTGGCACAGTGCGCACAGGCTGTGTCAGCTGTCACAGCGACATTGACACGGCCATGAACACAGTGCCGAGTCTTCACAGTGAGCAAGACTGTAGTGAATGTCATATCGAGCATGGCACCGATGAGGGACAAGTGCTCACCTGCCTTGAATGTCACGAAGCGCACAGCGATGAGATGACCTACAGCGATTGCCTCTCGTGCCATAATCCGCACCAACCGACAGCATACCAATGGAGCAATGAGCCATCGGCAAATTTATGTCGCGCCTGCCATAGTGAAACCGTTGACATGGTGATCAATCAAGGGGCAGCTCACGCAACAGAACTAAGCTGTATTGAGTGCCACCAGAGCCATCCACCACAAACAGAAGCTGTCATTCCGGCTTGTGCTGAATGCCACCAGGCTGATGACAGCGAGCACTTTAAACTTGAAGATTGCTCAAGCTGTCACAACCCCCATGCGCCGCTCGATATTGATCTCAGCGATGTTTCACCAATCAAACCGGTGTGCGTCTCCTGTCATGCAACCCCCGGCAAACAACTCGATCAACACCCAACAGCACACACTGAGATGGATTGCAACGAATGCCACCAGCAACATGGTGATGCTATGGAGTGTTTGGAATGTCACGATGGTCACTCGGCAGAGATGAACTACAACGATTGCCTAAATTGCCACCAGCCTCACCAACCGTTACAACTACAATTTGGTGACAGAGGCGTGAAACAACAACTGTGCGGCAGTTGTCATCGGGTGCAATTAACACAACTGGTCAACAACACTAGCCTTCACGCTGAGCTAGAGTGTATTGTCTGCCATAAACGGACCCACAAAGTAATATTGACGTGCGACAATTGCCACGGTGAACCTCACGATTCAAGAATGCACCAACAATTCACCAATTGCTCAAAATGTCACAAAGGTCCACATAACTTGCGCAACTAGCCACCTCGACGCTGACTAAGGGATAGATAATGATTAACCGATCAACACTAAAAACAGCACTTACGGCAGCCATTTTATTGATGAGCTTAAGCACTGTCGCGCTGGCAAACGAAGATGTTTTCGATCAACCGATTGAGCCATTCTCGACCCTCGAATGCGCCCGTTGTCATGAACAGGTATTTACCGACCTACGTGATTTTGGTGGCGCGCATAAGATGGTGTGCAGGGATTGTCATGACACATTCCACAATTTCAAGCGTGGACTAACCCTAGATGAACGTCTGCCATCCTGCGAAGGCTGTCACGAACAGCCGCATGGTGACGATGAAGCGATGCTGGACTGCCTAAACTGTCACAGTAATGCGCACGCTCCGGTGGCCAGCCTGAATATTGATCACCTCGAACCTCTTTGCGCCAGCTGCCACAACGGCCCAGCTGAACAATTGGCGCAACCGAGTTCCCATGCAGATATGAGCTGTAACGAGTGCCACCATGAGCAACATGGCTATCTGCCAACATGCATCGAATGTCACGACGAGCCCCACTCAATATTTGAAAACAGTGCCAGTTGCATGCAATGCCACCCCGTTCACAATGTCAGCATTATGCTTTACAGTGATGAGATTCCCAATCAACCCTGTGCCGGTTGTCACAGTGAAGCGTTTGACAAGCTTGAAAAAGGGCACCTGGCTCACTCTGAACTCAACTGCACCTTTTGCCATGCCAACGAGCACGGCAACGTACCCAGCTGTGAAGAGTGCCACAACACCCCGCACAACCCTGAAATGTTAGCGGAGTTTGACCAGTGTAGCGATTGCCACGGCAGTCCACATGATCTACTCCCCGGTGAGTAAGACCGTACAACTTTTTGCTGCATTACATGCGGCATGAACACCTAAAGAGGATAATGATCCGATGAGTTCGCGTAAAAAGATCATCTTAAATATCGTATTATTTATCGGCTGCCTTTCTCTGGCCGGTGCTGCCATGCTCTATAACTACAACTATAAGTTGTGCTGGAAATGCTCTACCGAAGATTATTACGAGCGTGGTAAAGAGTTTGTTTGTCGCGACAAAGGGGAACTGCGCCAAACAGGTGTCGATTTTCTCCGTTTAGCAGCCGATCAGGACAACACCGACGCGAAGATCCTCCTTGCAGAATGTTATCTGGGTAAATTGCCTGCTGGTTATATCAGCCGCGACTTAACAGCCTTCAACTGCCTCAATGATCAACTGCGGCCAAACCCAATAGCGGCGACTCAACTTTTCAGCCAAGCCTTTACCCTGTTAACCCATTCTGAATTGGATGATCATCAACAGCTGTTTAACTTTGCAGTTCTTATCGAACAAGGGGTACTGAAGCGCTCCAACTCAGGTAAAGAAGCACACTCACTGTACCTTCAAGCAGCCAAACATGGCAACATCATCGCTATGAACGCCCTCGGTTATGAATATCACCACAAGTCGGATTATGTTGCCGCTAAAAAATGGTTACGCATGGCAGCTGAAGCAGGTAAGAGTGTTGAGCCCGCCCTAACCCTTGGCGATTATTTCTACTACGGCAAAGGGGAAACGGTTAATTTCGAAAAAGCCATTCACTGGTATCGCATCGCCCTTAAAACACAGCAAACCTTAACGGCAAAGCTGCCTGAACAACAACGTGTTGCCGCTCTCGATGCACCAAAGGCACGCATTGAGATGGCCATGCGTCAATTGAAAAAAACACGCATGACCACTCCCATGTCATTGTATTACCGCATTGCTGGCAACGCAACGCACTATGTGGTTCACACCGAAGATCGACCAGAAGGTGCCATTGGCACAGTCGCTAAAACCGCCACAGGTGTTACAGCAACCATTGATGACAGCATCACCCTTGCCCTGTCGATTCCAACCAGTAGCAAAGCCTTTTCATCCATGAATGACGGCATGAATTGGTTACTTCAATCTTATGCACGAAGTCGCTATGGCAGCTACACACGCGTTAGTTTTTCCTTACAAAAATAATTAATTCTGTCATCGATCCCGATCATCACTAACGGGATCGATGGCAGACACATTCCTGACTCTTTTTCCCGTTGACAAAGCACACTCTTCATATGAAAATGAACAATCATTCTTTCTATATATGGAGATACTATGAACAAGATAATTTCTGTCGTACTTTTTGTCGCATTGATGATCACACCGCTTGTTGTTACTGCCAGTAATGCAGCACCTGATGACCATAGAGCACTGGCCGGCCTGACCACAGGCAAGGTGGTGTTTGATGTCAATATCTCATCACCCGGCACCATGCTTCTGTACTTAAATGTGGTGCAAAAAACCATTGCCACCCTAAAAGCTCAGGGAGTTACTCCCGATGTCATTTTAGCCTTCCGAGGCGGCGCGGTATCGGTGATGAGCAAAAATTCAGAGCTGAATAACGAGGAAGAAGAGAACCAGCTGATTCAGCGGGTTCAGGAACTGAAAAAAGCGGGAGCGTACCTTGAAACCTGCAATGTCGCCGCTGAGATTTACGCGATCGACAAAGAGGATATCTTTCCAGGCCTTGTCCTCGTCGGTAACACCTTTGCATCGTTGACAGGCTACCAGAACAAGGGCTATGCCTTAATTCCGCTGTACTAAGTTTCTATTTACACGATAACAAAAATGCCCTGCACACATACTGTGCAGGGCATTTTTTATTTAAATGTGTACCGATCATAACATCGGAGGCAACCAGCCCCCTTGATATCAGAAATTAAGTACGGGTCAGATCCCGATAACGGATGCGATGGGGTTGATCGGCATCACGGCCTAAGCGTTTATGACGGTCTTCATCGTATTCGCTGTAATTACCTTCATACCACACCACTTGACTGTCGCCCTCAAAGGCGAGGATGTGAGTGGCGATGCGATCCAAGAACCAACGATCATGACTGATGACTACGGCGCAACCAGCGAAGTTCTCCAGTGCTTCTTCAAGGGCACGCATGGTGTTGACATCAAGATCATTGGTCGGCTCATCAAGAAGCAGAACATTCGCACCCTCGGTGAGAATTTTAGCCAGATGAACACGATTGCGCTCGCCACCAGAGAGAGTACCAACTTTTTTCTGCTGGTCACTGCCGCCNNGCGCTCACCACCAGAGAGAGTGCCCACTTTTTTCTGCTGGTCACTGCCACCAAAATTGAACCGGCCAACATAGGCACGAGAATTAACTTCACGATTACCTAATGTCATCATCTCTTGGCCACCACTGATCTCTTCGAAGACGGTTTTATCGCCATCTAGAACATCACGACTCTGATCGACATAGCCGAGTTTTACCGTGCTACCGAGAGTCATGGTGCCACTGTCGGGTTGCTCTTGGCCAGTGAACATCCGCATCAAGGTTGTTTTACCTGCGCCGTTAGGGCCAACGACACCAACAATGCCACCGCGCGGCAGCATGAAATTCATATCTTCCATCAGCAAGCGGCCATCAAAGGCCTTTTGCACATGATCGGACTCAATGACCACATCACCCAAGCGCGGCCCCGCGGGGATAAAAATCTCCAACTCACGAGTCTGACTTTCGCTGCCCTCACCGAGCAGTTTTTCATAGGAGCTAATGCGCGCTTTACTTTTTGCATGGCGCCCCTTTGGTGACATGCTGATCCACTCCAGCTCACGTTGCAGTGTGCGTTGACGAGCCGATTCGGACTTCTCTTCATTTTGAAGCCGCTTTTGCTTTTGATCCAACCATGAGGAATAATTTCCCTGCCACGGAATCCCGTGACCACGGTCAAGCTCAAGAATCCAACCAGCAACATTATCCAAGAAATAACGATCGTGAGTTACGGCAATAACCGTCCCTTGGTAACGTTGCAGATGTTGCTCCAACCACGCCACAGTCTCGGCATCAAGGTGGTTTGTCGGCTCATCGAGCAACAGAATGTCAGGTTTTTGCAGCAGCAAACGACACAAGGCCACACGACGACGCTCGCCACCCGACAGCACTTTTACTTCAGCATCAGAGGGTGGACAACGTAAGGCATCCATCGCTAAGTCGAGACGTGAATCAAGATCCCACGCATCAAGAGCATCGAGCTGATCCTGTACTTTTGCTTGGCGGTCACACAATTTAGCCATGGCGTCGTCATCCATCACTTCGCCAAAAGCCATGTTGATCGCTTCAAATTCTTTGAGTAGGTCAAC
>MAXR01000306.1:0-1088 GCA_001751155.1 Desulfuromonadales bacterium C00003068
ATATTAAATGACCTTCTATCTGGCTGCGCAGAAAATCCTCGTCTAGGCCAGATGTTAGCAAGTCTGCCGCTGGCAAATAGACTGAAGGTTCCTCGTGGCGAAACCGCACCCACATCTGCCCGTCAGGCTCCGTAGGGATCGAGAATTGGCCAATCGAAATACCATTGAGTATTCCCGCCTGTTCATCGCTGCCCCAAAGCGTGAAAGTGGAAGATTGCATGCCAACTCTAAGCACCTCCAACGCAAGTGACGGGAACGCACCGCCTTCGATTTGCCAGAACGTGGGCATCGTTCGCACCCGGCCGGAACCGTCGCCAGTCGGGCTGACGCTGATATTCCCGATTCCTGAGGCCACCTCGTTGAGTATAGGCAGAATCGGCGTAGCTGCATTCAAATACGGAAGGCCCAGTGTTGGTTCGTTGCCTACTTGAATTAATCCAGATTTGGGTTGAACGAGTTTCTGACCGGTATTCGCCACCAAAGCTGTCGATAGAACGACCGGAGCGCTTGCTATCGCTTCCGCAAACTTCCTGTCAGTGTCGAGGCTCGCAAGTTCAGATTCACTTAGGCCAGAAGTCAGCAGTTTAGTGGCCTCAAAACGCTCGGAAAGGCGCGTCGGGGAAAGCCGGTCCGGTTCGGCGAAAAGCACGTCAAAGCCGATGGACGCGGCGCCTAACTCGTTAAGGCGGTAAACTAGGTCTGCAAGAACGTCGCGGGGCCAAGGCCATTGACCAAGCTTCGCCAACGAGCTTTCGTCGATATCGACAATCCGCACAGGCAGCGGGGTGTATTCTCGAGGCGATATTCTCTGAAGGTAATCGAAATATGTTGCTCTGGTTTCTCTTACCGGCAGCGGGTCGAACAGTCTAATCGCCGCGAGCGCTAGGATTAGCACGATGCCCAAGTACAAGTCGTTCCTACGCATCAATCGCCTCGATATAGGTCATTCGAATAAATAAAGCGGGTCATCATGTTTTAATAACCCGCTTTACTAGATTTTACAAAAGGTCACCTTCTTTTAGCATGGTTTTTCACCTGTTGTTCCCCTTGCCGTTGTTTCCTTTTTCGGAGTTACCTTCGCCACAATT
>MAXR01000306.1:1102-2409 GCA_001751155.1 Desulfuromonadales bacterium C00003068
GACAGGTGGATCAGGCACAACAGGTGGATCAGGTACAACAGGTGGATCAGGTACAACAGGTGGATCAGGTACAACAGGTGGTTCAGGTACAACAGGTGGTTCAGGCACAACAGGGTCCGGTTTAGGAACGCTCGCTCTCTCGACGACAGGCTGCCCAGCAACAGAACCACAGGATATTGTGTTAGTTGAATGTGATTCCAGCAAATTCTCTTGCGACCGGATAAACGGGAAGTGGGCAATAATCAGATCGTTCCGGTCAGATAGACCTTCAGGTATTCCGATCTCACCAGCACTACCGATTGTAGCAGCACCACAACGATCAACGATGTCAGTACAACCACCATTATTGTTGCAAAACAATACGGCCCCCTTCAGGAGGACAAATTCGGTTCCAGCGTTGCTTACGAAGAAGTCAAAGACCGTGCCGCGAATTCCCATCGTCGCCGTTGGTGTCCTAATTTCATAATTCCCTTTCGGGCTATTACCTGAGAGGAACCGAAACGTCCCGCCAAGTGCATTGACCGAGAAACGTTGCGCGATGCCATTAGATTGCATAACGATTTCGTCGATATCCAGCCGTGAATTTGCGCCAACAGCAATATCGGTTCCATCCGTAAATGTGATAAGTGCTTTTCCAGACTTATTAGTGACGACAATATCACCGTTCAAAAGAATCGAACCAAGCGTCAACTGTATCTCGACCCCATCCCTTTCAGCGAAGGCGGAACGGTCAATAGATACAATTCTTCCGACAGCTTCGGCGAATGCTTGTGCGGGAAACAGAACGACCAAATAGGCCAAAAGTACTAAAAAGGATTTTTTTAGCATTATTATACTCCGATACTAATAACCAACAGATCGTGAACAACGATCCTACTATACAAATTCCGACCTTAACTAATTTGAATTCAAACAAAATTTTGGATTCCCAAAAACGGCCGGGTGGGAATCTGGGCTCAAGTCTGCACGAGAAAACGAGAATCAGCAACAGAAAATATTGTATGCCTTTGGATACTATCAAGATTATAGTAGGTTATACATTTTTTTGGTGGGTAAATAGATTGGTATTTTACAATAGTATATTGAGAACAACATAGTTATCGGCGGGATTATCCTGGCGCGCTGAATAGCCACAAATGAACCTCAAACTTGCTATAGTTCCCCCAATCCAAGGGGATGTAATCCTCTGGACTGGGGATCCATAAGGCCTAATTGTGTTCAGGGCGAACGACCGCTTTTCGGCGCTGCAGTGCAATATGCACCATTGGATGCGAACGGTAGCTATGGGCTTATTCTGTTGAAAAACA
>MAXR01000307.1:0-5041 GCA_001751155.1 Desulfuromonadales bacterium C00003068
CTTATTGTCCATTGGGAGCATGCTGAAGAGGTGCTTGCTGTGCCGTACGATGTGCCGATTGCTGGGTTTCGCAATAATACCGTCAACACTCTACGTTTATGGTCCTCTGCTTCAGCTGAAGATTTTAATTTATCAGAATTTAATGCGGGGTCCTATTTTGAAGCCGTTGCCCAACAAAATGATGCTGAAAGCATTACCATGGTGTTGTATCCGAATGACACCAATGGTAGTGGTAAAGAGTTACGCTTAAAACAGCAGTATTTTCTAGTCTCTGCTAGTCTTCAGGATGTTTTAAAGCATTGGAAACGAGGCCACGGCAATGATTTTAGTCCGTTTTCTGAGTTGAATGTTTTCCAGCTTAACGACACTCACCCGAGTTTAGCGGTGGTTGAGTTGATGCGCTTACTCCTTGATGAAGAGCAGATGTGTTGGGATGACGCGTGGGATATTGTCACCACAACAATGGCCTACACCAACCATACCCTGTTGCCCGAGGCCCTTGAAACATGGTCGGTCGAGTTATTTGGTGCACTGTTGCCACGATTGCTTGAAATTATCTATGAAGTGAATAGCCGCTTTTTGTCTCAGGTGTCGATGAAGTGGCCAGCGGATCAAGATCGATTGCAGCGGATGTCGATAATCTCCCCTGAACAGCGGGTTAGGATGGCCCATTTAGCGTTGGTGGGGTGTTTTTCGGTGAATGGCGTTGCTGCGCTTCATTCTCGATTATTAAAAGATGGTTTGTTCCGAGATTTTTATCAACTTTGGCCGCACAAATTCAATAATAAAACAAATGGCGTGACACCGCGGCGTTGGATCGGTTCGGCAAATGAGGCGTTGAGAGGTCTACTTCATGACACCATTGGCGATGGTTGGTTAACCGATTTAACTCAACTGAAGCGATTGGAAGAGAAGGTCGATGATCGTGATTTTATCCTGCGCTGGCAACAGGTTCGCCAGCAAAATAAACAGCGCCTAGCCGAGCTTATCCATGAACGTACTGGTGTGATCTTTAATACCAGTGCGCTGTTTGATGTTCAGGTGAAGCGGATACACGAATATAAGCGTCAACTGCTTAATGTTCTTCATCTGATCCATCTGTACGTACGGATTAAAGAGGGTGATACTGAGACGTGGACTAATCGATGTGCCATTATTGGTGGCAAGGCAGCACCAGGTTATGAGATGGCAAAAACCATTGTGAAATTGATCCACAACGTGGCCCACGTCATCAATACCGACCCCGATGTTGGTGATCGCCTTAAACTTGTTTTTTTCCCCGATTACAATGTGTCAGCGATGGAGGTGATCTGCCCTGGAACCGACTTGTCGGAACAGATTTCGACCGCTGGCAAAGAGGCGTCAGGGACAGGTAATATGAAGTTTATGATGAATGGTGCTGTAACTATTGGTACTTACGATGGTGCCAATGTCGAAATCCTTGAGGCCGTTGGTGAGGAGAATTTCTTCCTATTTGGTTTACATGCCGAAGAGGTTGATGCGCTGTCGGGAAACTATGCTCCCTCAGCTCTTGTCGCTGCCGACGCTGATCTTCAGCGGGTGATTCATCTGCTAAAATCGGGTCATTTTAATCAGTTTGAAGTTGGAATTTTTGATCAATTGATCGCGTCGATGACATCATGTGATGATCCGTGGATGACTTTGGCTGATTTTAGGTGCTATGTTCACGCACAAGAGCGTGCTGCAATGGCCTTTAATGACACCGAGGCTTGGACGAAGATGGGTATTTTAAATAGCGCCCGAAGCGGTAATTTTTCAACAGATCGCACTATGACTGAATATAATAATGATATTTGGCACTTACATCCAGTTGAGGTGAATTGAAAAATTTACTATACTCACGCAAATTGTTATAAGAGTGAAAGAACGTTACCTAGATTATTTGCCCCATTGCAAGGAGCACCCATTATGGGATTATCGTTACAGGAGCAACTGCTTAAAGCTGGACTCGTGAATCAAAAGCAGGTCAAAAAAGCAGAACATGATAAAAGGGTGCAAAAGAAAAAGGGTAAAAAAGGGGCACAGACAACTTCAGATGACACCAAAGAACGGCTAAAGAAACAGCGGGTTCAACAGGCCGAACATGATCGGCAATTAAATCGCCAGCGGTTGGAACAGGAGCAACAAAAAGAGAATCACGCTGCAGCGCAACAATTGATCCAAAAAAATCGCACTAAAATTGAGCCAGGCGATGTCCCTTTTCATTATGTCACTGGGGGCGGACAAATTGAGCGCCTTTATGTTACTCAGGAGATTGCTGACCAGCTTGGAACTGGGGTGTTAGGTGTGGCGGTCAATTCAGGTGAGAATGTTCTGGTTTCTGCTGATACCGTAGCAAAAGTACTTCAACGTGATGAAAGTTTGATTATCGCTTACAACGACCCTGCTGATTTCGATGAAGAGTACCCTTCCGAATGGTAATTTGTTAGTGGGTTCGGAGTGATATTTACGATATGAGCTTTGCTGGTTGTAAAATTTCTCTCATCGCCACCTTGCTGGATGGGTGTTGTCTTGTTGATACATTCAGTCCTGCCATGAAGTCTCCCTCGTCATGTCCTGTGCATCATCCTTCGCTAGCGGCGCAATGCAAATACCCAACCTGCCACTGCTGAGTTTCACTTTAATCGACAAAACTTTGCGCAAATCATGGTCGTTACCAAGAGTGGCGACTAAAGCGTCAATATTTGATTGGGTATCATCGACAATCAGTATTTGTTTTTTAAGGTTAGGCATTCAGATCTCCAATTTACCTATAAGAGATTGTGCGTGATCGAGAGCTGCGCGGAACTGGTAACTATCGAGGAGCTGATGGAGTTTGTCTACTGGTTCGCATAGTGTCTCCGGCCAACGGTATAGATATAGTTGACTCTGTAACTGCTTAATGTTGGCTGCTTTAAGTTTTGTTAACGGTTCAATCAGTTGCTGGAGGATATTTTTCAGGATACGATCTGATCCGTCAAGGTGGTTTTGTGTTGTGGCAGGGTTCGCTAATTCGAGTTGTGAGATCTCTTGACAAAGCCCTGTTATCTTCTGCCCAACCTTATGGAGGGTTTTCGGGTAATTGTTACTATGAAGCTGCTTTTCTAGCTTTTCAGCTAACTGGTATAGCGTCTCAGCTCCGAGGGTACTGGCCGATCCTTTCAGGGTGTGGGTCTGGCGGATGACATCGTTTATTTGGCCGGCAGCGATGGAATCGATCGTCTGTTGCTCGAATTGGGAAAATTGTGTCACAAAAGAGGTGAGTAGCTTTTTATATACGTCGTGTTTTCCCGCGACCCGCCGTAATCCAGCGTCTATGTTGACCTCAGTCAGGGTAAATGAAAGTGGTGACTGAGGGGCGTTGGCGAGAGTGAGAACAGCTGAGTTGTTGTCCCATGCTGGTAGCCAATGTTTGAGAGCTGTATAGAGGCTCTCGATTTCGATGGGCTTTTGCATGTGCGCACTGAATCCGGCATCTTTAAATGTTTTGCTTGTCTCCTCGGGGGCATGGGCTGTCATGGCAATGATAGGAGTAGCGCAGGGCACCGCTTGAGACGGATCTTTTAGATGCCGAGTCGCCTCTAATCCATCCATGACAGGCATCTGGATATCCATCAGGATCAGATCAATGCGTTGCTCCGAGACCTGTTTAATCGCTTCAGCTCCGTTAACGGCTTCGATCACAGTTAACCCAGCGCTCTCAAGTTGTACGCTGACAGCTTGGCGGCCCAAATCATTATCATCGACCACCAGTACCGTTGGGGTGACGGAGGAGTCATTTGGTGTGGTGAGGTTATCGTAATTTATCCGAGATTTAAGGACCTTAGTGAGAGCTGCCGTAGGGAAGTTGTCCTCAATAACGGTAACTCCCTGTTTGAGCGGAAGTTTGGATGTTGATTCTTCCTGAGGCGCGAGAAAAAAGAGTTGGGTTTGGTGCTCAAGAAGTAATTTTTTTGCTTGTGCTAAAGAGGTAAATTCAGATCCGCTGCCGTCGCTGATGCGGTGATTGACAATCAACCAGTTTACCTTTGTGCCACGTTGATGGATAGTCTGCCACGCCCTTAGGGCATCTTGCCCTGAACGACTGCTCAGACAAGTGATTCCCAGCGTCTCCACCGCCTGTTGAAGCTGTTCACATTGTTGTGGATCGTAATGAACAATCAGGGCGTAGCTGTTCTGCGCTCGTCGTTCAGCTATCTGTTTTTGCTGACAAGCGCTCATTTCCTTTTCCATAGAAGCGATTCCTGTTTAAGTTGTTGTGGAAGGCAACGGACTGGGTATGCCGAGGTGTCATTTTTTACTCCTTCGGCTTTATACTTCATTTCATTCCAAGAGATATCAATGCCACTATCCAGATAAGTTTCCAGAACACATTCTTTACATGAATCTTATTCCTCACGGGAGAAAATTCTTTGTCATTGATGGATGAATTGAATTAATCTTTTGTGGAAAATAATAATGTTCTATTCTTGATTTTGACCGAAACTAGTTGAAAAGGAAAGATTTTTTTACTCATTAAGCTGTGTGTGATACTTTTAGTAGTCTCGATGTTTAGGATCGGTAGTCGTACTGTGAGGAAATCAATTAGTATCTTTAATTAGTAGATATAGTTTGTCTAGCAGATTTGGAGCTGACCATTATGGATGATTTTGTGATCCGACTTTTTCGCATTATCGGATTTTTACTCCTAGGTGTTTTTTGCTTGATTAGCGAATATGTTTCACCTGTTGTTGCCGCGCGAGCCAGCGATAAACCAGAAATAATCCTCTCGGCATCAGAGATCAACTATCCCCCATTCTGTCTAATAGATAGCAATCATAATGCGGATGGTTTCTCAGTGGACCTTCTGCGTTCAGCACTACAGGCAATGGGTAGGGAGGTTTCGTTTGATGTCGATGTTTGGACTAAAGTGAAACAGAGCCTCATAGAGAGAAAAATCCAAGTGCTGCCGCTTGTTGGTCGTACTCCTGAACGAGAAAGTGTTTTTGATTTTACGTTTCCCTATATGACCATGCACGGCTCTATTGTCGTGCGCAGAGAC
>MAXR01000307.1:5046-5193 GCA_001751155.1 Desulfuromonadales bacterium C00003068
CGGTTATGGAGGGCGATAACGCTGAGGAGTTTTTACGTCGTGATCACCTCGATATTGAAATAGTAACAGTAGCAATTTTTGATCAAGCCTTGCTTGATCTGGCCGCTGGCGCTAACGATGCCGTCGTCATGCAGAAGTTGCTGGCAA
>MAXR01000308.1:0-210 GCA_001751155.1 Desulfuromonadales bacterium C00003068
ATTCTGCGCTCACCGAACGGTATTGAAATACCACTGAGCGAGTCGGTTAATGTTAAACGTGGACGAGCCTATATCTCCATCGATCGCCGTAATGGTCGTCGCGTTGTGACCCTCTCTGCCGACGTCACCCCACGCGCTCAAGCAGGGCAAGTGATCAGTTCCCTCGAAGAGGAGGTGTTGCCGCAACTGAAAGAGCGTTATCATGGTTTG
>MAXR01000308.1:251-3261 GCA_001751155.1 Desulfuromonadales bacterium C00003068
GGGTTGTTGTTGGCGATGATGATGATCTATCTGTTGTTAGCCATCCCGTTTCGTAGTTATAGCCAGCCGGCGATCATTATGATCAGTATCCCCTTTGGTATGATTGGTGCCATTATCGGTCATGTGATGATGGGCTATAGTCTGAGTATCATGAGTCTGTTTGGTGTGGTTGCCCTATCAGGTGTCGTCGTTAATGACTCGTTGGTTATGATTGATTTTGCTAACCGCCGCTGCCGTGAAGGGATGACACCGCACGATGCGATTTTGGCGGCAGGGGTTCAACGTTTTCGGCCGATTTTATTAACCACCTTAACCACCTTTTGTGGTTTAGGGCCAATGATTTTTGAAACATCGCGCCAAGCACGATTCTTGATCCCCATGGCGATCTCACTTGGTTTTGGTATTTTATTTGCCACGCTGATTGCCCTTATTTTGGTGCCGGTACTCTATATGGTTGTTGAGGATTTCCGTAGCCAACATCATGCACCACCTCGGCGTATTGATTCGTAGTTGTGACTGATTGATCAAATGGCCCTAAAAGTATTAAGGCCGACTCGCTCTTTACGAGCAGGTCGGCCTTAACGATTTACCTTTTAAACTAAAAAGTGATTTTATTTAAAAGGACGAATCTCAAAGCGCTGATCAATTCCTGCTTGTTGAAATGCACCATTGTACATTGCAGCAACATCGTTGTAGATAACTTCAGGAAACAGCGCAAACAAATAGGTTTGAACTTCCATATTCATCAACGACATTGCATTCACTGAGTCTTTAAAGAATGCACTAAAAGTTGCCTTCGCGGTGAACATCTGTGCGACGGCATCATTCCCATCTTGGTAAACACCAGCCATGCAAGGCATTGCAGGGGTATGGTGCATACCGGTGCCAAGTGCCATCTCAGCGTAAAACATGGTACACAGTTCGATGATTTGTACTTCTTCATTACTTCCTAACGCAAACGCACGGGGGAATTTCCATCCCTGAGTTGTTAGCGGCATAGCGGCAGGGTTGTTGCCCGTCCACATTGGAACAAAGAACATGTTTAGCAATGCTGGCAACTGCGCCTTCATGTCTGCAACATCTTCAAAATAAACATCGACAAAAGGGTCACCCGTCATAGGGTTTGATGGATCGTACATTGGGTTGTCATAGCAGCCATCAAAAGGAATCTGGCCACTCCACGCAAACAACTCCCCCATAAATTCACGGACGAGACCATTAAATTGAGCCATTGGTCCACCCGTTTTATACATAGGCATCGTCATTCTCATGTATGCCTTTAACGCACCAGCAACATCGGCAGCCGATGCATTAGGAACGGTTACGCTAGGCATAGAAACGGATTGGGGTAGGTTCGCTACATCAGCTTTAGTGATTTCAGCACCAGTTAGCAAATCTGCTACATCAAACTGAGGCTTCCACCATGAATAGAAATTGCTACCCATGTCCCAATCGTAAGGAGTTTCATAATTAAGCGCGCTTTTCACCCCAAGTTTCATTTGTGCAGCCAGTTTTACGCAGTGAGCATTAAAACGCAGATTGTTAAATCCTGAAAGGTCCGCATAACCAACTTTCGAAACTGCCATAGGATTAAGGGCGGCAACGACGATGTAGTCAGTCAGCTCATTCTCATGTCCTGAAATGTTAATTTCAGGGTGCGCAACACTTAACATCTGCAATGTTGCTCCTGATACAGTATAAACACTTACGGCCCAGGGCGCGTTGATGCCATATTTAGGAGATAATTTTCTCAGAAAATAATCATCTTTTGCTGACCACAATTCAACAAGTGCCGCATATTCTTCTTGGCCCTGAATCGTTACTTTTGGAAAGTGAACGATATCAACGATATCTTTTCCCTCCATGTTCTCTTCAGCACTGATAGGCTTTAAGGAGTAGTAATTGTAGTAGGCAAACTCCTCTTTAATCGCTTCAGAGATCTCTTCAACCATGGCATGAACATCAACCTGAGTACGGTCAACAGCTATCTTGCCAATAATGTTGAAGGACGTTACATCACTTTTTGTCGCTGCAGTGGCAGAGCAGACGGCAACCAAACTTACGCTGAGTACAGCTAGAAACAATAATATCTTGCTACGTTGCATGTTACTTTTCCTCCTACGATGTTATTAGAATCCGACCATGTAAAACACGATGTCTTACTGGCGTGGTGCAAACTTACATGCGGTGTATTGAGCATGAAATATGCCATTATTATTTTATATAATTATTGGACTAACTGTATTAAGCGTAAAAACAGCCACTTTAATAAATTAATGTGTTTAAATTAGGCTAATCAGGGTTGGTCCCCTTGATAAACAGTGGGCTGGTAAGGTTTTTGTAATTTGACAGTACTAATCTTAATGAAGTGGCAGGGGATGAGATTTTTTTAAATAGTTGGTAATTATTTCAAAATACCTTCATTTGATGGTGCCAATTGTGTGATGTGGAGTGGTATAGCAGTCTCTAGTCTGTCATATCACTTTAGCTGTTACAGTTAAAACCCTCGCTTTAATAGACTGTTAGCCACCCTTTAAACTTGCGCCATAGTAATCATTGTGATGAGTATGAAGATTAGACAAATTGCACAATTTGTTATGGAGGATGCAATGAGTAAAACAAACAATTGTTCTTGCTCTACTAACGCTATTACTCATTTCGACCCTTTTGTTCGCTGAAGATCATCACGCACCATCGCTCTGCCTACCGGTGATCAAGGGTCGCTGATGATCGATGCCGACTATAAGGAGATGTCGGCGGCGCTGAAAGTGGAAGTTGGCAAACATGGCGGACTCTATGGACTAACTTTTCTCATCAACACTCACTGGTATGGTGATCACACGCAGGTTAATTTGGTGTTAGGGAAACATGCACTGATTATCGCTCACGATAATGTCCGTGCGCGACTGCTTACTGCTCAAGGGGTAGCGTTGTTTAAGGTTGTTTTACAGCCGTATCAAAAGGTCGCCCTGCCAGCAATCACTTACACTGAAGTGATGACCCTGCATAT
>MAXR01000309.1 GCA_001751155.1 Desulfuromonadales bacterium C00003068
TCTTGGTGCAGAGTTGTTATTATTAATGCTACTCGGCGGCTTCCTGTTACTTGTTGGCCGTAACGCCGCCTACAAGTTGTCGTTCGGCCTGAGCTATGTGTTCATTGCAATCAATGTCAGCAGTTTTGTCCTCTTGGTTTGGCTCCGCAACAAGGGGACGGCAGCACAGCCAATGTTGGAATTGTGGTATTTTCGTTGAAAAATGCACAGCAAAAAGCTTAACATTTGAATAGGATAAACGCTGGATTGATATGAATTGTAATCGTAGAGCTGGCCTGGAAATGGTCACTCTTTGCGGGAGGTTATATGGCTAGATGGATAGGATTGATCTGTTTTGTATTTTATCTGTTATGTAGCCATACCGTTCAAGCTGAAACATTTGATCTGGGTGAAATCATTGTAAAAGATAGCCGCCAAACCATCACTCAAATTGCAGCAATAGATGAGATAACACAATCGGAACTTCAGCAGAGAGGGGCACAAACACTTGGGCAAGCAATCGAAACATTGCCTGGGGTTTATATCAATGTTGGTCGTCGTAACGAATTAACCTTTAATATCCGCGGCTTCGAGCAACGCCAAGTAGCCGTTTTACTCGATGGAATCGCATTGATGGTTCCCTATGATGGTTTTATTGATAGTGGCAGCTTGCCTCTCGATAGTTTGGCAAAAATTACCGTCACTCGAGGAAATAGTTCGGTTCTCTATGGTGGAACCGCCATGGGCGGTGTTGTCAATATGGTTAGCGCAAAGCCTGAGCGACCTTTAGAGATCTCGGCTGATGGTGGTATTGCCGAACGGGGGACGGCGTGGGGCCATGCGCGGATCGCCAGTGATCAAGGCAGATATTATTTTAGTGCCGATTATGGCTACAGTGATAGCGATGATTTTCGCTTGTCCGACGATTATGATAAACACGAAAATGAGAATGGCGGTGTGCGCCAAAATAGTGATCGCCAACGGGAAAATATCGCTATTAAAGTAGGTTTTGAACCTGCGAAAGGGCATGAATATGCCATCGGAATCCACCGTGTTGATAGTGAGTGGGGCATGCCGACCATTGATGAGGGATGGGGGCGTTATTGGCGTTTTAGTACGTGGCAACGAACAACAGGTTATCTGACGGGGAAAAGTCAACTTGGCGACTTAGGAACGCTTCACAGCCGTTTTTTCTATGACACCTTTGATAATGTTTTAGATTCGTATGACGATGACAACTTTACCAGTCAAACACGTAAATATGCCTTTCATAGTACCTATGATGACCATAGCTATGGCGGTAATTTAACCTTTCGCCCTAACCTTTCACCCGATCACGACACTGCCGTGGCCGTGCATTATCGTCGGGATACTCATCGTTCACAATCTGATCGCGGTGAAGCGTGGCTGAAAAGTCGCAGTGAACAATACTCGTGTGCCATTGAAGATAATTTTAATCTCTGCGACAACCTTTCCATGGTGATTGGCCTGAGTTATGATCAGCAACGACCATTGACCGAATCAACTGATTTTGATCGCCAAAGTGAAGATGCGTGGAATCCGCTGATTGGCTTAAATTGGCAACTCGGTCTCACCACGCGGTGTTGGTTCTCCGTCGCTAAAAAAATACGCTTCCCGAGCTTAAAAGAGCTGTATTCTGGGCTAGAAAGTTCGAAGACACTCTCAAATGAAGAGCTTAAACTGGAGCGAAGCCTCAACTATGAACTTGGTTTTGAGCATTTTTTTAGTGATGATTTGATTGCTCAGCTCAGCGTATTTTATTCGAAAATAGATGACCTTATCGAGAGTGAGCCTGTCGGTTCCGGGCTTGATCAGCTACAAAATGTTGGCAAAGCGCGTTATGTTGGCGCGGAAGTCTCATTACGTTACTGTAGTGATGCTGGCCACGAGTTGTATAGCCATTATACCTTTCTTGATGCTAGTAATCGTTCTGCGCAGCATAGTAGTGACCATATTCCGTATCGTTCACAGCATAAGTTTAATGTTTCTGTCATCTGGCAGTTGCCTGCTACGATGAATTTAGTAACTCAGGCCCAATGGAATAGTCGTCGCCATTATCAAGATAGTACGACCTTCGATTGGCAAACAACGGATGACTATTGGTTGTGCCATGCCCAGTTAAATTGTCCCATCACTGCAAGTATTCAATGGAATTTAGGTGTTCGCAATCTGCTTGATGAAGAGTATCAATTGGAAGCGGGATTCCCCCAGCCCGGGCGGCAACTTTATACTGGCTTGCGGGTTACCTTTTAGCGCGTGATCAACGTGTCGG
>MAXR01000310.1 GCA_001751155.1 Desulfuromonadales bacterium C00003068
CCAAGAAGCGTTACGCTGGGGACGGAAAAATGTTATCGGTCATCAACAGTAGTTACGTTGTTGCTGTCCTCTGTTTCGTTATGGTAGGAGTTTAATGGTTCTATGGTCGATTGGTCACAGTTTACCGCTCAAGATGAGAGTATTGTTTGGCAGGCTCGACCTGCTCCGCGCTGTTTCACCTTTCGTCGCTGGCAACATGCGTTGTTTGGTGTGTTGGTAACGGCAATGAGTATTTGGTGGCTGGTTACGGGGTGGGGACTGGTTGAGCAGGGTGAGCATACATTGTGGGCCGTAGTGCCGGTTCCATTTTTAGTGATCGGTCTATATTTAAGTGTTGGTCAGTTGCTCATGGCGCGATTGGAGTGGGAGCGAGTATTTTATGCCCTGACCGAACGCCAACTTCTTGTCCAATGCGGCCTGTTGCGCTCGCGCATAATCGCCTTTGATTTAAAGACGTTGAGTTATCAATGTCTGTATCCTCTGGGTGAGCAGTTGGGGACATTTTATCTTGAAGCGGGAACGCGGCGCATCACCTTGAGTTGTATCGAATATCCTCATGAGTTGTATCGGCGATTAGAGCCGTGGATTACTGAGAATAACGCCAACCGTTCAGAATGAATTTTTTAACGTAAAACCCGCGGATTGGCGTTGATTTTTTTCGATGTATCTGGTTATATCGGACACTTTTACTGGCCACGAATCGTGTGGAAATTTAACCTGCTTAACCCTGATGGCACCCTATCCATGACAAAATTATTTTACCTCGAAACTTTTGGCTGCCAAATGAATGTGGTGGACTCGGAGTGGATTGCTAGCTTGCTCGACGAGAGTGGTTACGTTCCTGTAGATGATCCGAAATTGGCAGATCTGATTATTCTCAATACCTGCTCCGTGCGCGATAAGGCAGAACGTAAGGTTTATGGTCACTTAGGGCGGTATAAGCCGCTGAAAGAGAAGAAGAAAAGCTTGATTCTCGTCGTTGCCGGCTGTGTGGCGCAGCAAGAGGGGCAGCAGCTCCTTGACCGCCTACCGTTTGTTAATATTGTGATGGGAACTCACAATGTGTGCAAATTGCCAGAGTTGGTGGCCCAAGTTGAGGCTAAAAAAGGGAAAGGCCAGTTTTGCGAAACTACCCATTATGAAGGGGTGGAACGACTCGGTCAATTTCCACAGCGCGGTAAAGAGAGTTCTGTGTCTCGCTTTGTTACGGTGATGCAGGGCTGTGATAACTTTTGCTCCTATTGCGTTGTCCCCTATGTGCGTGGACGCGAGGTGAGCCGCTCCAGTGCTGATATTGTTAATGAAGTGCGCACATTGGTGGATCAAGGGGTTCGCGAAGTCACCTTGTTAGGCCAAAATGTCAATTCGTATGGTCAGAAAGGAAGTGGCGATGTCAGCTTCCCTGAGTTACTTGAGCGCGTGCATGAAATTAACGGTTTATCGCGGTTGCGTTTTACCTCGTCCCATCCTAAAGACCTTTCCGATGATTTGATCCAATGTTTTTCATCGTTAGATAAATTATGTAAGCAGATGCACCTAGCGGTACAAAGTGGTTCCAATCATATTTTAAAGCAGATGAATCGTGGTTATAGTCGTGAACAATATTTAGATCGGGTGCAGCGTCTTAAGCAGCAATGCCCTGAAGTTCGCATCACAACTGATTTGATTGTCGGCTTTCCTGGTGAAACAGAAGACGACTTTATGCAAACCATCGACTTGATGGAGCAGGTTCGTTTTGCTGATGCCTATTCGTTCATCTACTCTTCACGTCCACAAACGGCAGCGCGTAATTTTGCTGACCCGGTAAGTGACGAAGAGAAAAGCCGTTGGTTTAAACTTCTCCTCACTACTCAAGAGCGTATTGGTAATGAGGTGTGGTTAGCAGATCAAGATCAGTTGCAGCAGGTTTTGGTTGAAGGGGTCAGCCGCCGTGGCGAGGGGCAGCTTAACGGACGCAACCAGTGGAGTCGTATTGTTAATTTTAACGGTAGTGCCGATCTGGTTGGTCAAATGGTGACGGTACGGGTTGATCAAGTATTACGTAACTCGCATCGGGCGACGTTGGTTTAGCTCGATCCGGTTCAGAACAATATGAGTGTGGTGCGGCCCACTCAACAGATATTTATCAGGGAGATTCAATCGATGGAACAAAAGTATTACGACATGCTCAAAGAACTCTCTCAAGCACCAAGTCCATCGGGATTTGAACAACCCGTGCAGCGCATTATCCGCCGTGAACTTGCCGATGTTGCTTCGGAAGTTAAAACCGATGTCATGGGCAATGTGATTGCTCGCCTCGATGGTTGTGGTGAATCTCGACCACGGGTGATGCTGGCCGGCCACTGCGATGAGATCGGCTTTATGGTCAAGTATATTGACGATAATGGCTTTATCTATTTTGCCCCCATCGGTGGTGTCGATCCCCACCTTGTTCCCGGTCAGCGGGTGAATATTCACGCTGATTCAGGGGAAATCCTCGGTGTGGTTGGGAAGAAACCGATCCATCTTATGGAAGCAAAAGATCGCGAAAAGGTTGTGCCCTTTAAAGATCAGTATATTGATATTGGTTGTGCTGACCGTGACGAAGTGTTGTCACTGTTAAACATTGGTGATCCCATCACCTTTGTGCCGAGCCTTGAACGGCTTCAGGGTGATCTGGTTACCTCACGCGCTTTCGATGATAAAATGGGCGCGTTTGTCATTACCCGCGTGTTGCAGCAGGTTGCGCAGCGTGGTAATGCACCCGTCGATCTCTACAGTGTAACAACAGTGCAAGAGGAAGTTGGCTTGCGCGGTGCTTCGGCAAGTGTTTACGGTGTGAATCCCGATGTTGGCATTGCTGTCGACGTTGGTTTTTCGAGTGATTTCCCCGGTGTGAATCAGAAAGAGGTTGGTGACTTAGGAGTGGGCAGGGGGCCGATCATCGCTCGTGGTGCTAACATCAACCC
>MAXR01000311.1 GCA_001751155.1 Desulfuromonadales bacterium C00003068
ATTATCGACAAATGCCCATGTATCTGGTGCCATTCCCATAAGGAGTTCATTCACTGCATCTATCGCATTGGGATTTCTAAATTGACACGCACTCGATGTTGCACCATACACGCTATTGCGGAAATCAGGCCATAACGCATCAATTCCTGCTACGACAACGTTGGTGTGCCCTCGGCCAACATCGGCCTTATAAGCGTCTTGATCGACGGTATAGTTGGCATGAAAATGGGGATCTCGTATCCCACCCTGAATCACATCACTGCTACTAGCAAATACAGGAGCATTCTCCTCGTTATTGTAATCTTGCGGTACGGTCAACGTAAATTTCGAGGAATATTTCTTATTCCCCTCGTTATCAACAATTTGAATTCGATACTCACCATCCCAATACCAGCGGTACGTTACGGGTTGCTCTTCAGCGTCCTCTTCCGTCGCAAGAAGCTCACCTGCCCCTGCTTGCGCCCAAGGAGCCGTGCTGGTTCGTTCAAGCATCGCCCCTGCTCTATCGCTTCGCTCACCTTCGCTACCCCGTCTCCTTCTATTTGTTGAGGAACCAGTCGAGGTTGTTCGCGTAGTGGATTCTCTTGTTGCGGCGGGCGGAGCCACATACTCGGCCGAAGAAGACTCATTGGCTAAAACAGTCGCAACACCCGTTGCTGCCGTTACTGTACCAACAGCAAGGACAGTGTTCCCCCCCCCTACCTCTGAGACTAAAAACGGATTACGATAAGCACCATCAATATTAATGGCTTTCCGTTTAACCCCTGCCGAACTCTCCACCATCCGTACCGGCTGTAACGGTTGATCTGGGATAAAGTTAAGCAGATAACGACGCGAACCTTCTTGGCCATCCGTTACCATCTGTTTACCTTCTATTTGGCCTTCAATCGCTTCTCCAGCAGCATTAACAACTTCGAACGTCAGATTTTCATCGTGAAGAACCCAGTTCCAAATATAACCGTCAAATACCGATTTAGTAATAAGGTAAATAGATGTTCCGCTATACACTGGTGTTGTACTTCGGCGAGGGTAAATATCATGCACCCGCTCACGAAAGCCAATCTCTTCTTTCGTGGTGGTAAAGGCGGCACTGACAACTTCACTCTTAACCAACCCAGCAACAGTTCCAGCAGCATAATTGTAATTCCTCAGCTGAAACGTTGTGGTGTAATGATAGTTGCGCTCTTTTCCTAACTGCATAAACGGAGTGAAAAGAAGTTCCATACTTCCCTGTTGACCACCAACAACCTCAATTGCATCAGTGGAGCTGCGTAACTGAATCGTTTTGCCGGGGTCAACTTTAGGATCATCAAACCGCACAATATCGTTCGGGTGATCAGGATCCTTGACACATAGAATATACCATTTGTCATCGTCATACTTAAATGGCGTCATGATCGGCATATTGGCGTGGATACTAATACTATCTAAGCGACCGATCTTGGTGGCGCCATCCTCAGGCATTGAATAAGCAACTAATGGTATCGATTCAATTCCACCTTCCCCCGCTCCAGCGGGTGGATTGTCTGGCATGGTAAAGGTGACCGACCACTTCCCTGAAACCAAACCCATCAAGAAAGAATATCGCGCCTCTCCACGCAGGCTGATATAAACAGGTGGCGCCTTAAATTGACCTGCTAATTCAGCATAGGCGCTCATGATCTCAAACTTCTTGCCTTTTGCTTTGACTCCCGCTTCAAGTCCAATCCATATTTTACCTTTGGCATCAATATAAAACGGCTTAATCCCCGCTTCTAAGTCGATCTGCGCACCACCATACACTCGGCCATAGAATATCCACGCACTGCCTTCGAGGTCAAACTCGTACTTGACCCCCATGGCGATGCCATTGGAATCGAGCTGGATATAGCCTGAACCCGTCAAAAATTCGAGTAACGTGACATCCATACTTTGTTGCGCTGTGCCAAAGTAAACATGCCAATCACTCTCAGAGAACAGCAAATCAACCGTGCCATTTACACCAAGCAGCGTCATGCCTGCCATCTCTTTTTCGAGCTTTGCATTAACAATAATCTGCACCATAGCGGGGCTAGCACCCAACTCAAGTGAACCCGTTAAATGAGCTTCCCCCGAAGCATCATCCTTGCCCTTCATAAACCACGATTTACCCGTCAACAACATACGGAAATTCGTCGGCTCTAAAGTCAGTTCAAACTCACCATAGTAGGTGTAACCCATATCTAAGGTACCGAGGTTGACCATCGCTGTAATCGCAATATCGGTGCCGATATCGGGAGTAAATACTGGTTCATTACTCTCATTCACCGAAACTGTTTGATGGTAAGCAATACCACCACCAATGCCATAAATATTCATCGGCAACGGCGAAAGGTTGATTGTGGTATTCGCCATTAGCGCCACACGCCAATAGGTGAAAGAGTGATTGTCAGCACTGACTTCGGAACCCACTTCCAAATCAGCAGTCATATTAATTGTTCCCGCAATCAATACCGCTAAACTCGTTTTAAATTTATTGTCAGCAATTGCAAGCTGGCCATAGAGAGAAAAACCAGGATTGCTATAGTCGATCTCAATGTCGTTAAGGGTGTAACTATCTTTATAAATAGTCACGACTGCTTCAGCACTGAGCAGATCACCCAGGGCAATGCCACCACCAACAACAAGATTAAACTCCCCCGCCGCACCGTCGCTACCACTTTCATAACCAAGAGCCAGCTGAGTTAGGGTCAAATCAACACCGGCAAGACTGACGGTGGCGTTTTCAATGCTGCCGCCCATGGTCGCACCATCGATATCGATATGATCGGAGTAGACCTCTAGTCCCGATAGCTTGATATCATCGGGCAACGCAGAGAGAACGCCGTCCTCAGCCATCTTAATCTCAGGATTCATGGTAAAGAAAAGACCATCGTTCGAATCGTAGCCGGCGCCTAAATCCTTAACTTTCAGCTCGGCAAAACCAGCATCGGCACTAAAGGTCTGGTCGGTTTCACCACCCAACGACCACGCGCTGATACCATCACTGTTGAGCGCAAGTTTAGCGGATACTTCAAGATCTAAAAACTGCTCTAAGGTGAGATCTAAACCTAGGTGGCCACTCGATAGCGCAAAGCCTTGGAAAGTCAAACCCGCGTCCGTTAGCACTGTTGGGAAACCAAGTCCCTCAATTTCGACGGGATTCTCCAGTTCGATAGAGCCATCGACCCCCGAAGCGGAGAAGGTCAAACTATCGACATCAAAGGCTACTTCGGTTTGCTCATAGGGGATGGAAATTAAACCACCAAAACCGACGGAAGCAGCGTTGAAATCAAGCGCACCTGAGAACTTTTTCAAAGCAATAGCAGTGCCGGGGATATTAATAGAGGTATCAAGCCCTGTGGCAAAGCTGTACGCACCATCGGCATAATCTAAAACAGGTGCCAGTGCTGTGCCGTAGCCTGACCCAAAGACCACTGAACCGTCGAGTGCTGTTAAACGAACAATTTCGTCAAAGGTGGTTTTCGATGAATCGAGAGCCAGCGAGACGGTCTTTAAGTTGGCGGTAATACCGTAGTTATCATCTTCAAAAACAGGGATATCCTGATCGCCCGACCACGCCAGTGTTCCGCTGAAACCTGCTGAAGTCAGGCCGATATCGGTAAGAGAAACACCACTGAGCATCGGCAGTGAACCCGCCTGATTAAAGGTGATGGAACCACCGAGAACTTTACCGTAGGCTGCGCCACCGACCGCTCCGACCTCAATGCCATCGATTTGGGCAGTAAAGAAAGACGTAACAAGTGGGAAGCCGGTATTAAAGGCGATAGCCCCCGATTGAATTTTTGGTGCGCTCAGGTCAGAGAGATCAATATCGACATTACGGATGGTGACAGGCAGTTCACCGAGGGGGTTTTTCAATTCATCGGGAATAGAGGTCATCAAAGAGCCAAGGTGTAGCGAGCCTTCAGCCTCGGTAATCGTTCCGCCCGAAAAATCGAAGGAAGTACGCAGGGTAAAATCACCAACAGCGATCAGCAGGTTATCACCCGATAGTTGCGGCAGGGTAAATTCACCATCGTGATAGACCTTAGCTGTTGCCGTTAGCTCTTGCTCGTCGTAAGTCACTCCGCCAGAAAGGGCGATCCAAAAACGGTTGTTCGTGACACCAAAGCCATATTGGTTGAGTGACAGCAACATATCACCGTTAAGGGTCACATTAATATCATCGACATCGTGCATCGGCAACGCCACAGCGCCGAGGGACAAACCACCACTAAAGACTTTCAGATCATCAAAATCGAAGGTCATTGGCAATTCACCTATCTGTGAATTATCGAGAGCTAAATTACCATCAATATTGATATAAAAATCGCCATCACTTTTACCAACTGCCACGTCATTCAAGGTCACCGCAGCAAAGTTTGACATGGTAAATGTTTTCTGTAAGCGTTCCGTAGCCACATTGAGCTCAAGCAGCTCAGTTCCATTAAATGCGCCATCGACAGCAATTGAAATATTATCAAAGGCACTGAGCTTAAGTTTACCAGCGACTGAACCTGAAATGGAGTTCGATGAAATTTCGAGGGAAAGTTCTGACAAACTAGCACCAAAACCACCGAGTTTAAATCCTGACAGCGAGCCAAGGTCGATATCAACAGGTCCCTGAGTTGAAATACCACTGCTAGATAACAGTAAGCTATTTTCCTGTCGCAACTTAAACGAGCCGCCACCAAGGTCAGCAGGTAGTTTAATACCGCCCCACAACTCTACTTGACGATCCGCCAAATAGAGGCGACCCGTTAAATTTTGTACCGCAAAAGTAGTACCCGGAACGGTAAAGGAGAAACCTGTACTTGCCGCAGCAATGGCCGCCGCTTTAGCATCAGCAGCAGTTTCTTCACCAAAGGTACGTGCTGTTGAACCCAACCGTGAGGCTTGATTTGCTTGCTCAACACCCCATGTAATGGCTCCGTTGGCGAGCATACGTAGATCGGTCACAGCTTGATCGACATTATAGCCTGAACCAAGTTCAATAGAGCCATCTAAGTCGGTTAGCTTGACCATATCAAAAACGGAGGATTTAGTGGTATCCAGATCAAGTTCGACGCTGGTCAACTTGAGTGTTAAGCCATATTCCCCTGTGACAACAGGGATCGTAAGCGGGCCACTCGCGGCAGCACTCATCGCAGAGACACCGCGTTTTGCCCCCTTGGTGACCTTAGAGGCTGTACCGGTGGCAACCGAAGGCCAACTTAAGGCACCGAGCAAACCTGCTGGTTTTAGGGAGATATCACCGAAGCTCAGATCGGTTAAAGCATCGGGAAGCTCGATACCGCCAACTGAGGTCAAGGCGATATCGCCATCAACAGCCGCCCCAGAACTGCCAAAACTGATGGAGCGCAACACCGCTTGAACGGCGGGAAGTGTTACCGTCATGCCACTGGGGAAATTAACGGTGACGTTTCCTGATGTGACGGCTTTGGCATCAATGTCAACACCAAGATCGGTAAAACTGACCATCAATTCACCGGTCACCGGATCTTTCATCGACGCTGGGATAAATTCATTCAAGAACCCAGCATTGATAAAACCGTCACCGTTGATCTTACCGGCCACCAATTGCGCCGAAGTGCGCAGCGAGAAATCGCCCAAGCTTAAGGTCAAACCATCAAAACTGAGATCACTGACCTCGTAGTGACCATCCTGAAAAATACGCGCTGTCAGGTCAAAACTATTGCTCTGGTAGGAGGCCTCCCCTTTTAAACCAAACCACAACTGGCCATCTTCAACTCCAAGGCCATACTGCTGCAATGCCAGACGGGCACTGTTGATTTCAACACTGGCCCCTTCAGTTTTTTTCCAGCCCGCCATCTCACTGACAAAACTGATGCCGTTTTTAAAGATGCGCAAACCGTTCAGGTTAACGGTTTTGCCATAATCGGCAAACAACTCATGGGTTGCAGTCAGAGTTCCATCGATCTGAACATAAAAATGATGGTCATAAATACCGGTGGACACCGTGGTTAAACCGAGGGTAGCAAAACCGGCAAGATCAAAGGAACGGTTAAGCTGATCACTATCGATGACCAAATCACTGAGACCTTCACTGTCGACAGCGGCCATAACGGCAACCTTTAAACCGCCAAACTGCTCAAAGTTCATGTCACCATTAAGGCTACCGTTGATCGCACCGTGATCAATATCAATGCTAAGAGCGGTCAGTTGGGAATCGATATGCGCCAATGTCACACTGGGCAGGTCACCGAGGGTAAACACCAGCGGCCCACTGGTCGACAAACCATCTTTGGCCGACAACATCAACGGCTTATCCGCAGGAATGCTGATCTGTGCTGAACCAAGTTCGGGCGGTAATACTAGCGCCCCAGAGATAGTCAGCTCTTTTTCTGCCAGATTAATTGAACCACCCAGTTCACTGATACTGAACAGATTGCCGGGTAATACCAACCGCTGCCCAGCTGACATAATGCCAGCCGCCTGGTTCTTACCCCAACGAATGGCACCATCAACCGACAGTTGCAAATCGGGGATCGACAAACCACCAAATCCGGAACCAAAACGTAATGAACCGCCAAATGACCTCAGCTGCACCATACGTGCAATAGGCTGCTGGCTGTCAATAGCAATAGTTAACTGAGTCAGATCAACACCAAAGCCAAACTCCCCTTCGACCACATCAATCGTCCGTAATCCGGCACTACCAATCAGATCAATCTCACCGGCAAAACCATTACGACCAAATTGCAGGGCGCTAAACGGCAGGTTTGGTGTCGGCAAGCCAAGACCGTCCAACGTAATAGAGCCATCGACACTGGCACTACTGGTATCAAACGTCAGAGCTGTTAATTGCATTGCCACTGGCCCAAGGCTAAAGGCCAGGGGCGACGAAGGTGTCAAGCTTACGGAACCAACA
>MAXR01000312.1 GCA_001751155.1 Desulfuromonadales bacterium C00003068
AGAGTAGCACGGCACCACTGCACATATCACACGGCGAGAGGGTTGAATAAAGGGTGGTACGGCGGTAGTCTTTGGCCGTTAGGCGGCCCGCATTTTCAAGGCAGTCCATCTCAGCGTGGAGGATGGCACTACTTTTTTGCACCCGGCGATTATGCCCTCGTCCAACAATTTCATTGTCAACAACAAGCACAGAGCCGATAGGGATTCCGCCCTCGTTTAATCCTTTTTTTGCTTCGTCGATGGCCGCAGCCAAAAAAATATCCATCGTGTTCCCCGTCTTGAAGATCGATCAAAATTGATTAGATGAAGCGTTTTAGCTCTGGTGCGCTATTTGCTATCATCGCCTGCTGCAGCGAATCATCACTTAAAAAGCTGAAATCGTTAAAATCAAAGCCGGGGGCGACGCTACAGCCAACCAAGCTATAGTCGCCTGTTGATTCAGCGGCTTGATACGATCCGCCGTGGATAATTGCGACATAGTTGCCGGTGTCAGAACCGAGAAGTTGCTCGCTAATTTTGCCCTCATGAAGTGACAGCAGGCGCAGGGGAGATCCTTCATAAAAGTTCCAGATCTCATCGTGACACACTTTATGAAAGCGGCTGACTTGCCCTTTGGTCAGTAAGAAATAGATATGGGTGAGCGCTTGTCTTTCACTGTGAACGGCATTGGAGATAACCGTTTGTGTAGAGCGGTACACCTCTTTGTAAAAGCCGCCCTCGGGGTGCGGAATTAAACCATAGCGATCAATTAGTTCTTTCATTGTGTCTCCTATCTATTCTCTACCCTGCTGCGATTAATACAGCGTCCCGTGTTGTTGAGCGTATTGCTCTAATACTTGAGTTGCTTCATGACGACACAGGTCGCGCACCACGCTGATGTTGCGTTGGCTGAATTTTTTCATCCAATCGTCGGGTTTATCCCCCTCATCGAAACCGATCTTTCGAGCATCCTCATCGCGAGCACCACACACCAGGCGAGAAATTCCCGCCCAAGGGATCGCCCCCATACACATGGCGCAGGGTTCGGTTGTGCTAAACAGTTCATAGCTGTGCTCGCTGTTTTGTTCGAGATGGTAGCGACCCGTTTTCTGTTGGGCCATGATCAGGGCTACGATCTCAGCATGCATCACCGAACAATTTGTTGGGATCACCAGATTGGCCCCGACTGAGATCAGTTCATTGGTCGAGCTGTCAAATACCGCAGCGGCAAATGGGCCGCCATCGTTAGCACTATTATGTCGCGATAACTCAATGACCCACGCCATCTTTTGCTGGTCGCTGATGAATGCTGGCAGCGGTTTATTGAGATGTTGAATAAGCCAATCGGGTAAGCGTAAATGAAACTCTGGCTGGTGCATGATTGTTCCCTTCAGTGATTTGAAGCATTGGGTGTCACCACTCTTTGGTCATGCTGTGTAATCTCTGCTGTCGCAAACTATAGTAGTAGGCTGGCGACTGTTGCTGTCATGCTTGTTGCTAAGGTGCCAGCGAGTAGCGATCTGAAGCCGAGAGCGACAATCTCGTGCCCCCGCTCTGGAGCCATGGCTCTTAAACCACCGATCATAATTCCGACACTGCCCGGGTTTGCGAAACCACATAGAGCATAACTCATAATACGCAAACTGCGGTCACTCAGCGCACCTGTAGGCAGTTGAGCCATGTTGAGGTAGGCGATAAATTCGTTAATAATGGTCTTGGTGCCAAATAGTTCCCCGGCGATATGGGCCTCATGCCACGGGATCCCCATAAGCCATGTGATTGGAGCGAGAAAAACTCCCATAATTTGCTGCAAGCTGATTGGTTCGTTGGCGGTGGGGATCAGCCCTAGAATCATATTACACAGGTGGACAAGGGCGACCATGACAATAATCATCGCGATAATGTTGATTAGCAGCTGTATCCCTTGAATGGTTCCCTGGACGATGGCATCCATGCTGCTGCTGATGTTGCTATCGATTTTCCATTGGCCATCTGTTTTCTCTTGTGTTTCAGGGATCATGATTTTGGCAATAACAATGGCCGCTGGTGCACTAATCAGCGATGCGGTAAGGATATGACCGGTAATATCGGGTATCACAGCACTCAGAATTGTGGCGTATAGGGCCATCATCGTGCCGGCAATGGTTGCCATGCCACAGGTCATGAGGGTAAAGAGTTCACTGCGGCTGAGATGGCGCAAATAGGGGCGGATGAGTAGGGGAGATTCAATCATGCCGACAAAGATGTTGGCGGCGACACCGACCCCTTCAGCACCACCGATACCGAGTGTTTTTTGCAGGAGATGGGACATTCCGTTAACGATACGCGGTAGGATGCGCCAATAAAACAGCAGCGACGACAGGGCACTGATCAACAGCACCATCGGTAGGCCGCGAAAGGCTAAAATATAAGCACTGCCAGCAAAGGGTTCCACAAACGGCAGTGGCCCACCACCAAGATAGCCAAAGACCATGCTGGTGCCAGCTTGCGTTGATTGTTCTAGAGCGATGACTGCCTGATTTAACAGCAGGAAAATCTTTTGAAAAAGGGGGATTTTAAAGAGTATTGCCGCTAGCAAAAATTGTAATCCGACACCAATCAACACCAGTTTTACGGGAAACTTGCGGCGGTTTTCGCTGAATAGCCATGCTAAAAAAATAAAGACAACTAAACCTAAAAGACTCTGTAAAATCATATGTTTCACTCACAGTAATAGAAAAGATGATTAATAATGTTTTTATGTTTCAGGTAAACTCGTTCGAGTTGTTCATCCCCGCGTGGTAAGTGAGTTTAGCCGTACATCATCCGAAAATCACTCGGCAACAATTCTATCCTCATCACTTCGGATGACGGGCTCTAAGGTATCAAACTCATCAATCACAGCATCCAAAGCGAGAATACCGCTATCGACACAGTAACCATCGGGGCGATTGCACGCCTGTTGTAACGACAGGTAGTAATCACCACCATTGGCGAGAAAATTGTTTGTTGCAATGCGATAGGTTGATGCAAAATTTACCGCTGCACCAGCGACCTGTAGCGAGGTCACCACGCCACCATCAATAAGAGCTGCGTTGCATGGGGCAGGTGGGTTGATCCGATTACGCATATCATCAACGGTGTCATTGCAATAGGTGAGCTGTAAACCCGAAATTTGCGGGAAGGCACCCGATGATCGAGTCGTCATCGTCTCGCTGTCAAAGGCCCATGTCAGACCGTTATCCAAGGCGCTGACAAGTTCGTAGCCCGTTACATCAATGGTGCTGATGGTGTTACCGAATGGCAGCAGCGACAGTGCATCACCAAAGGTTACGTTGTAGGGTGGTAGATCGATGGCGGGATCAATATCCTGCGGCAGGCTTGTACGAAGACCACCGCTGTTGATGATCGAGGCAACAGCGGTATCGTAGGTGGCAGCCACTTTGAGTACCGCATCGCTGACTAAATTTCCTAGCGCCATCTCCTGACTGCGCACACCGGGATTTCGATCGCCATTGAAGTACATTCCGGCCTCACCAATAATGACGGCACTAAATTCTGTGATCGGCTCTTTGTAGCTAGTGACCTGTTCAGCAAGTTCGCTATCGGCATCGATCTCAGCGTTAATGGCGATAGGCTCACCTGACCAATCGATTATGTGACCCGCTTGGTCAAAGGTGACATCAATGCGGCCCAGTAGTTTGCCCCACTCGTATGCGCCGACAAGTAATACTGGATTGCCCTGTACGTCACTGCTGACGCTGGGATAGTCAGCGACAACTTTATCGGCTAAATAGTGTAATGGCGCACCATCGCTGTAAGCTGATTCGGGCAGGAGTAGAGGGTGGTCGTGACCACAGACCACTACATCGACATCAGTAAGTTGGCTGGTCATGGTGATATCGACGTCGTAACCCGCATGGGAAAGTAGGATGATTTTATTAATCCCCTGAGCAGTCAAGCGGTCGATCTCTGCTTGAATACTAGGGAGGTAATTATCGACCTCAATGGTCGTGCCGCAGAGGGAGATGTTAGGCAGTAACGGGGTGATCACACCGAGAACGGCGATCTGGTCACCACTTTTTTCGATAACGATACTGCGTTGAATTTTACCGAATAATGACGGTTCAGCACTGAAATCTAAATTGGTCGAGACGATAGGAACGTGCAATGGTTCGGTGGGATAACGGCTGCCAGCAATATCGATAGTGTCGCCGCTGAGAGCGCGACTGAGTGCAACAGGGCCACGATCGAATTCGTGATTACCTAAGGTGACAACATCGTAACCCAACGCATTGAGTGCCATGATATCGGCAGAGCCCTGCCATGCATTGTAAAAAGTGGTTCCCTGAAAGAAATCACCCGCATCAACCAGCAGTACGTGATCGGAACCGACCTCGTCACGAATTGAATCAATTACGGTTTTTCTTCGCGCAACACCGCCTTGCTCAGGCTCGTCTAACGGAGAGAAACTTTCAAGGTGACTATGGGTATCGTTAGTGTGCAACAGGGTGATTGTTGTTTTGTCCGATGATGAGTTGTTGGCACAACTCACAAGACACAGTGATATGAAAAGAGCCAGCAGCAGTTTTGTCATGATGGAGCCATAGCGGCAGATATCGCGGCAGATAAAAAGATTCGGGTGTGTTTGACGTCGCACGTGTTGTTCTCCCACAGCTGTGAGGGGCGGTTTTGCTGCTTATTGGTGGCTGGCGTCGCAAAAAGTCCGCCCACCAGCGTTGCAGCGTTTGTTCATCTGTAGAGACGTTGCATGCAACGTCTCTACGTTACTGCTCCACCTTTTTTAATTCATGTTGGCGATCACGCTTTAAATCAACCTGAGCAAACTCTGGTGACGTTGGCAGTTGGAGGGCAAAACGGGTTAAGG
>MAXR01000313.1 GCA_001751155.1 Desulfuromonadales bacterium C00003068
GTAAGTCGCGGTCAATTTCTGCTGAATGGTGCAGCGCATAAAAGGGTGTTGTTATTGCTCCTTGCTGCATTTTTGACCTTGATCATTATTCCCAAAGGGGGATTGATTCCCGACGATTATCAACCAGGCGATATCGCATTACGAGATATTAAAACACCGCGCGGTTTTCTTGTTACTGAACCCGCTTTGACTGAAAAGAAAAAGCAAGATGCCGAGTTGGCTGTTGTGCCTGTTTACGATTATGATTCACGGCCAAGTAGGGCTGTGGCGGGTAAGTTGGCACAAGTGCTACAACAGCTCAATATGGAAGCACAATGGGTTGAGGAGCGAGCGGCAGCTGAAGCTAAAGTTGTTGCTCGGGATGGTGTTCAAACAGATCCGCTGATTGAGGCTGCTGATGGTGTGAATGGCAGTGCTGTTGAGGTTGATATTGAACTCGCGCCCGCTCGGGTGAAGATTGATGTTCAAGAGGTTGTTGGTACTGAGCTCAATGAAGATCAGATTTCTGTTCTACAGCGTGTCGCTGTTGATACTGAGTTTGTTGCTCTGTTTGGCAGTGAAGTTCGTCGTGCTTTAGATCGAAAAATTGTTGGTAATCTCGATCTGTTTAAGACTAATTGGCAGGGGGCGATCTCGATTCGCGACCTGGCGACACAAGAGGAATCTGACGTGGTTGAAACCGCCAATATGGTGGGCCTCAATGAAGTCTTTTTATCTCTTGAAAATGGCTTGTTCTCCGACGGCACATCTCAAGCAGATGCGGATCTGCTTCTCAGTGTTGTCCAAAAGATGATTCGCCCTAATCTGACCTTCAATCAAAGTGAAACGGAATCTCGTCGTCGTGCCGCAGCTGAAGCTGTGTTGCCTGTTCTATTACAGGTTAAGCCAGGTGAGATGATTGTTCGCGAAGGGGAGCGGGTCAGCGAAGAGCAGGTGCGTAAATTAGATGCCTTACAGTCATCGGTAGATGGTTTGAAAATGTTACGCAGTGCCCTCGGACTATTCCTTGCTGTGTTGCTGCTTTTTTATACGGTTCATCGCTTTGCTAAGGTAAATATCCGTAAATATGCTCTTGAACTGCGCGATTTGATTTTCTTAGCCCTAATTTTTAGCAGTTTATTTGTAGTAGCTAAGGTTGGCATTTTCATTTCAATGGCGATGCAGAGTGCGTTTCCTTATGTTGATTCTGCCTGCTACTATTATGCGCTACCATTTGCCGCTGGAGCGATGCTCGTTCGTATTGTTCTAAATTCTGAAGTGGCTTATGTATTTTCGCTGTTATTTGCGATTTTAATCGGCATGTTGTTCGGTAATAATTTATTGATGGCAGCTTATGTTTTAGTCGGCAGTGTGACGGCTGCTCATTGGGTGCGGCACAGTAAAGCGCGGAGTAATCTCTATCGAGCGGGTTTCTATCTGTCATTGGTTAACATGGGCATGGTGCTCGCTATTTTTACCTTCTCTGACCATGTGTTTGATATTCAGTTGTTGTATCGACTTGGCTTTGCTTTTGTCAGTGGTTTTGGTTGTGCTGTGATGGTCAATGGAACAATTCCGATGATGGAATCGTTGTTTAAATACACCACTGACTTTAAGCTGTTAGAGCTGGCCAACATGAACACCCCCATTTTACGTGAGTTGATGATTCAGGCCCCCGGCACGTATCACCACTCCATCATTGTTGGTAATTTAGTTGAGAATGCTGCGGAGTCGATTGGTGCGAATCCACTTTTGGCACGGGTTGCAGCATACTATCACGATATTGGGAAAATTAAAAAACCGCTCTATTTTGCTGAAAACATGCGTTTACCTGAGAACCGTCATGATAAGTTGGCCCCATCTATGAGTGCTCTGATTTTAATTTCCCATGTCAAGGATGGCGTCGAGATAGCGCGCGAGCACAAGTTGGGTGAAAATCTCATCGACATTATTCATCAGCATCATGGTACGGCCCTAATCAAGTTTTTTTATGATAAAGCACAGCAGCGTGATAAAGAAGCTCAAGTCAAAGAGCAGGATTACCGTTATCCTGGCCCGAAACCGCAAACTCGTGAGGCGGCGTTGATTATGCTTGCAGATGCCGTTGAAGCGGCTGGGCGAACGCTGTCTGAACCAACTCCGGCACGAATTCAGGGGATGGTACAAAAGATTATCAATAATATTTTTATCGATGGCCAACTGGATGAGTGTGAGTTGACTCTGAAGGATTTGCACGAAATTGCGAAAAGTTTTAATCGGATATTATCGGGGATTTTCCATCATCGGGTGGAGTATCCTGAACCGGCTTACAAAGAGCGGGATAAAGAATTGAAAAAAGAACCTAAAAGGAAAAATGGCGATGATATACATCGAGAATCAACAAAAGAATCACGAGATAGCGATGGCGGGACTAAAAACGGTAGCCAAGACGATCTTAAGCGCCTTGGAATGTCCTGAGGAAACGGAGTTGTCCATCGTTAT
>MAXR01000314.1 GCA_001751155.1 Desulfuromonadales bacterium C00003068
ATCAAAGAGCGGGGCGATATTCTCATTGTAATTAAGCTTTATCAGTAAATTAGGCGTCGCTACCTTTTGTCGCATTTAATGTTAATTAAGATGCAGAACGAATATACTTCGTAAAAAAATATCAAGTAGTTATAAGCAGCCTGAGTAAACAGTGAGTAAACAGGGTCGGACCAAGCTAACCGATTGATATTAAAACAATTAACCACATAGAAAGGTCATATTTCAGCCTTAAACGCACCTTTTAACGGCTAAAACACAAACTTTAAGGAATCTGATGTGGCTAGAGCTAATCGACATCATATACCCGGTCAGGTCTGGCATATTAGCCATCTTATTTGTTTTGGTGAAACCATCAACAATATGTTTATAGGTTTAGGTTCTTATTTGGATATAATTCTGGGAAAATCCATGTTGCCATACTGACAGGTAACCCAAAACGTACAGGGCCTTTAGGCATATCGGAGACAAGGATCTTTTCATCAATAAGTTGCTTGAGAATATCTCGTCCAGTCCGTTTTAATCCTGAAAATGCAGCGGCATCGCCACGACTAAGTTCACCGTGTAAAATAACTTCCTTAATAATCGGGGCAGCTTCTAGTTTTAGGCTTTGATAAGACTCGGGCAGTGGATTAGGGATTAACTGTGAATTGCGAAGGATTACATAAGATTCTACTCGTTTTAGTAAACCATCCAAATTCAATAGCCCAGACATATATTCAATTTGATCTACGCAAATAGTAAGGAAATATTCACAGAATTCATCAAGTCTTTTCTGTGATAAATAGCCACGGCCATCAAGGTCACCTTGACGTTTTTGATCTGCTACGGACAACATTGCCCTATATTTATCTCGGTCACGTGCAAGGCCTCGGCTTACATTCCACATACCATAACCTGTCAGCGGAATTGTTTTAAAATAGGCGTCAGTAAACAACCGAGCGACTCTTCCATTACCATCAAGAAAAGGGTGGATCCACATTAATCGGTGATGCGCTGCTGCGGCGGCAATGATTTTATTGGAACCATAAACCCTGCCGTTGTAATGATTTTCAAATATCTGTAATAGGTCTGGAACAAGGTTCTCGGGTGGCGCGACATGTGCTCCTACCTTAACGCCACGCTGCCTAATTTCTCCGCCTACAACCTCAATCCCCTCGTCAGTTTCGCTGTGCGTAACATAGCGCATCGAATTTGGTAGTTGGTCATAAAAGGTTTTGTGGACCCAGCACAGGAAATCTGGCGAGGCGACATGAAGATTAGGTTTTTGTCTTAAAAGTTCAGAAATCTCACTCTGGCACCTGATGTGCGCTTTGCTTTCCAACTGTAGTTCCCGAATTGCTGTATCTGCATCATAATCGTCAAGAGTTGCGCGTTCAATATCACTCGGATGAGTGCTATTCCCTTCGATCAGATTGGAATAGTAACTATTGACAATCCGCAAGAGATCCTCCACTGCTTGCCGGCTCTTAGGGTGCAATTTTCCAGCAAGCTCACCTGAACTTGAAGAAATTTTCAAAGCCAGTTCTTGAAGAGATTGTGTGTTTTTTGGCATCAAAGGATGTATTGAAGAAATGTCCATGTGCCAATATTAGCTCCAAATAAATAATTGTGCAACTATCAAGATTCTCAGGACAAATTATATCAAGTGACGCTAAATAAGCGCTGTGGTGCCAATCTTCTTGCCGATCTGACTTTACAGTTTTGTCTTGCTAGTTCTGTGGAATATTTCTAGAGAAAATGTGGTCAGGTCTGGCATATTACCCACCGATGATGGCTAAGCAAAAAGTCCGCCCACCTGCGTTGCAGCGTTTGTTCAAGACTTTGCCATACAACATGTATGCCTTCTCCCTTGAATAACCACTACGCCTTAATTTCCCCCTGTACAGCAGTCTTATGCAGCGATCTCTATACTTTGGGCAGTAAGAAGTTCTTCTATATCGCCATAACTCAGCGAGAATATGTAGTAGAGTCATACTTGTATTGTCCGAATTCTAAACCAGCAAAATAGGCTTTCTGGTTCCAGCTGTACTGGCTGATACGTTTTGCAAAAAGGTAACGAGTGCTTCTCGTAATGCGCCTATTTCAACAACCTCGTCCAATAGTCCCATCTCGACCAATTTATGTGGATCTTCTGCGCCACTCATCATTTC
>MAXR01000315.1:0-181 GCA_001751155.1 Desulfuromonadales bacterium C00003068
TCAATGAACTGATGGAACGCCAAGGCGTTGAACGGCGGGTTTATACTGCTGGTGAAGACAAATCGATGCTCGACCCGTTTCGCCCCGTGAAGGATGAAGATATCGAGCGGGTGAAGGGCCTTCAGAAAGTTATCCATGATAATTTCATCGAACAGGTAACCTCGCGTCGTGGCGAGCGGAT
>MAXR01000315.1:257-946 GCA_001751155.1 Desulfuromonadales bacterium C00003068
CCTGCCTGTGCATGGACCAAAGCGCTCGTTACTAAGCAAGTTCGGGGCTGCCAATGTGATTTCGGATGTGGAGGATCGCTTGAACTGGTCCCGCTTCGGATTGTAAGATAGCAGTCATGGTTAAAGCGGTTTCGATATTTTTGATTGTAATTCTGGTGCTCGGCATGTTCGGGAAGCTCCGGATATTGAAAATTCGTAAACCGCGTGATCTGCCCCGTGCAAAAAAGTGCAAAACCTGTGGCAATTATTTGATTGGCATAGATCCGTGCAAATGCGAGAAAAGCGCTAAGTGAGCGCCGCCTGAAGGGACAGCAACNNATCTTGCTCGTTGCAGGGGATTTCTTGGTAAAGGGCGCAGTTTCACTAAGCCTGCGCCTTGGAATTCCGGCCCTAATCGTCAGCTTTACCATTGTCGGATTTGGTACATCGGCACCGGAGTTATTAATCGCAGTTCAGTCCGCACTTGAAGGCGCCCCTGGGATCGCGTTGGGAAATGTGGTTGGCTCCAACATTGCTAACGTGTTGTTAGTACTTGGTGTTCCGGCATTGTTTTTCACGCTTGATACGAGCCGATGCGACACAAAACGCACCTATATCCAGATGATCGCGGCGTCGCTTGTGTTTACAGCGCTGTGCTTTTTGGGTCCGCTTTATATCTGGCACGGGATTGTTTTATTGGCATTGCTGGC
>MAXR01000315.1:963-2651 GCA_001751155.1 Desulfuromonadales bacterium C00003068
TCTGGAAAGTTGCGGCCTATATGACTGCGGGCATTATTGGCCTGCCGTTCGGGGCAGATATACTTATCGAAGGCGCGCTGGGCGTTGCCAGTGATAAATGCGTATCCGAAGAGGTCGTAGGATTGACGATCGTTGCGATTGGCACCTCTTTGCCCGAACTGGCGACGACCGTTGCTGCCGCGTTACGACGACAGGCGGATGTCGCGTTGGGGAATGTGATTGGGTCCAACATGTTCAATCTGCTGGCGATCATGGGAATAGCCAGTTTCTTTGGACCACTGGAAGTTGCGCCACGTTTCTTGAATAGTGATTTGTGGATCATGTTGGCGTCGTCATTGGCACTCGCCTTATTCGTGTTTTTCCGGTTGAAACTTTCCCGTTTATGGGGATTTATGTATTTAGCGGCATATGTGGTGTATATTATCGCAATGCTACATTAACCGGNNCTACATTAACCGGAGGATCAAATGGCAGCGTTAATTACCGGAGGCGCAAAGCGTTTAGGGCGTGCCATGGCATTGCATTTAGCCTCCAAAGGCCATGATGTTGTGATCCATTATTCCAGTAGCGCTACCGCCGCCGAAGAGACCGCTGCGGCCGCCCGTGCGTTTGGCGTCAAGGCCGCGATTGTGCATGCAGATTTGCTGGATACCGAGGACACAGGAACATTGATTGCGCGGGCTATCGAGGCAATCGAGGAACCTCTTGATGTGTTAATTAACAACGCCTCGATTTTTGAATACGATAACCTAGGGACCGCAAGTTTCGAGAGCTGGGATCGACATATTAACTCAAATCTCCGCGCACCGGTATTCCTGACGCAAGCTTTTGCAAACCAAGTTCCAAAGGCCGCGAAAGACGATCATGGTGAAGCTGTGGCCAGTGCCTGCGTAATTAACATGGTTGATATGCGTGTACGAAAGCTCACACCCGAGTTCGCGACTTATACGTTGGCGAAAGCGGGGCTTTGGGCGTTTACGCAAACTGCGGCACAGTTCTTGGCCCCGCACGTCCGCGTTAACGCAATCGGACCCGGGCCAACTATGCAAGGTACACGTCAGTCCGCAGAACATTTCGCCAAACAAAGAGCTGCGACGATACTGGAGCGGGGCTCTGATCCGTCTGAAATCTGCAAAGCGTTGGATTTTATTTTGGAAATTGACGGGATGACGGGGCAACTGATTTGTTTGGATGGCGGCCAACATTTAGCGTGGAAAACGCCTGATGTCCTTGGGGTTGAGTGAAAAATCTAGACTTTTCAGTAGGGTAAAATTATTAGCAAAAATCCTAAAATAATAAACTTTTCCACTTGACCGCTATCTTTTACCATTTAGTAACGATTCTGTTAACTTTTCCAGTAATGTAACCGTTGAATAAAAATAACGTCGCAATAACAGTGGCTTACCAAACTGCCTATTTTTTAACCAATGAGTAACCTTTCCAAGTATTGCTGGATATTTCGTTAAGATCGGAATTTTACCAACAGACTTATCCACAGGAACGGTGGACATGTTTTCTCTTGAAATATACTTATGAAGCATGCAGCAAATTCGAAGAATCGGTTTTAAACGGGGCACACGGTTTCATTGAGTGAAAAACACCAAAATTCAGGGTTTGAAGAGGAAGGCACGGCGCTAGCGGATGATGCCGCTGAAACCGGTTTCAAAGTCATCCAGAAGTACCTGAAA
>MAXR01000316.1:0-8162 GCA_001751155.1 Desulfuromonadales bacterium C00003068
AAGAGGGCGAAACTTTGACTCACATTCTTCCCGCAGTTGTTCACCGATGTAGGGAGATGCTTCACAATACTTGATGAAGCGATATTCCCGATGATTGTTTAACGCCCAAGAAACGTGGCCAATCAAGATATCGTGAATTTTGTCTCGTAAACCAGTATCATCTTCTAGGGGAAGAAGAACGTTTTTTGCCATTTTTGACTTTATGTGCCCATATAGGCTGTTAATAAGGTCTTCTTTGGTCTTAAAGTGGTGAAACAGTGTTCCTGTGGCAACACCAGCATGTTTTGCAATTTCAGCAGTAGATGTGCCGCGAAAGCCTTGCTCTGCGAAAAGCTCCAATGCTGAGCCTAATATTTGTTCACGTTTTTCTATTTTCATAATCCCTCCTGATTGCGGCCGACTGTTTAGTCAATCTAGGTATGTATTTGAACAAAGTCAAGAAATCGCTCTCAAATCTGCGAAAAACTGCCCTCGACCAGCCGATTTCGCGCTACGCTTCCTATTGTCGGACAACCCCCTAGAAGGGTATAGTAGAAAAAGTGTCGTTCACTTTTTTTGGCTCATTTGAACTTGAATATCAAATAAAGAATAAGGATGGGTGATGTAGCCCTTAACAGGAATGAAACGAATTATTATTACTAATTTACCTCATCATATTATTCAACGTGGCTTAAATGGCCGCCAGACGTTTCTAATCGATGATGATTATGTGGTTTATTTAAAGATCATGGCCCAGTGTTGTCGTCAGTATCAGATCGAGATTCTGGCTTATAGCCTGATGCCTGATCATGTTCACCTGATTGCAATCCCTAAAGAGCAGAACTCCCTGTCCAAATGTTTGCGTGTTGCCCATGGTCGCTACAGTAAATATATTAACCGTCGAACAGGTTGCACCGGCCAGTTTTGGCAGGGATGTTATTCATCGCATTTACTGGATCAACATTATCTGCTGACCTGCGCCCGTTATATCGAGATCAATGCCTTGAAACGGGAGTATGTTGACCAACCTGAACAGTGGCGATGGTGTAGCGCTCAGGCACATATTAATGGTTGTGATGACGACTTAGTGCGAGTTCAACCGCTTTTGGATCGTGTGGAGATGAGTTGGCAGGAGTTTCTTGCTGTGCCGCGACCCGATAGCGAAGCAGATATGTTCTATGCGCACGAGAAGAGCGGCTTACCCCTTGGTGGTGAGGAATTTTTGGCAATGGTGAACAGGCATTGTTCTTAAATATGGAGCCACACCTCAGAATGATCATTTGAACTGTGGTATTCAGCTATTGCAACGGATAAGAGGTTTTCCCCAACTGTGAGCACATGTTTTTAGCTAGATTAACTTCAGGATATTCTTTCTATGATTCAAGCCTTGAATCGTTTTTTTAACACATTGACAAGCTGAGAGACCATGTTAGGATTCAAGCTAAAGGGTTGTTAGTTGGTCATAAAAGCTAAACCTCTCGCAAGAGGGGGGCAGAAAGTTGCGGGTCTTCAAGCAGACTGTCGGACTTCACATGGACCTACTGCGAAATAGCCTGACTTGGCCCATATTCCCGATAATTTTCGACAAATAGGCTAGCTATTTGCTCTCAAATTTTCGAAAATCTGGTCTCAAGCAGTCTATTTCTCGCTACGGCCCGTCAAGTCCGACAGCCTGATAGTGATTGAAGATAGCCGAACTGCAGAGATCTAATATCTGTAGCTCGGCTTTTTTTATTTTCGTTAGGTCACTCGATATCGTCACTCATGAAAATGAAAAAAAATGTCTTGTTAACTTTCTTTTTAATGGTCGGGTTCCTTTTTGGGGTGGCAACTATGCTGATGGTGATCCGCGCTTTTTCAGTTGCCAGAGCTGTCACATGAAACCAACCACTGGTTATGGCGCTAATAAGCGTGGAATCCCTTTACGTAATGATCTGCCTCATCATGATATGACCGGCGGAAACCATTGGGCTGGAGATTTAATCAAGTATCAAAACACCAATAATCAGTTGCGCCTCGGTGGTGATATGAGTGATATCCAAATTGCGGCAACTGATGCTGGAATGGCTCGAGCGGAAAAGATGCTCACCCAAGCAGCGTCCCTAACCGTAAATGGATTCACGCTAAAGGTCACGAACCTGACCGGACATAAGCTGATCACTGGCTACCCAGAGGGGCGGCGCATGTGGCTCAATATCAAATGGTATGACGAGAGTGGTGTCCTGCTCGTAAATGATGGAGAATATGGTCCGATCGGCGTAACGGTCATCAACCCGAAGGATGAGGCAGAGGTTGAGGTCCATTCAATCCTTGACCTGGATGGTCCAAACACCAAGATCTACGAAGCTCACTATGGAATAACTCAGGAATGGGCAGCCAAGTTGATTGCCATCAACCCCGCTTATGCCGATATGGTGGTTAGCTATGATCGAGAGACGGGTGCTGTTGATTACATACTGCAAAATGTTGCAAATCAGGACCTCGGCACCAGTCATGAATCCCTCCATTTTGCGCTCAACGATACGGTGATTAAAGACAACCGTATTCCACCCTATGGCATGAATTATAATGAAGCACGCCGACGCAATGTGATCCCCGTGCCCTCTGATCAATATGGTGATCCTAGCACTGACGACGACTACAATTACTTTGATGCAATCACCCTAAATCCTCCGCTGAATGCAAGCTACGCAACCATTGAGTTGCTCTATCAGGGGACCAGTTGGGAGTATATTCAATTTTTAGTCAATGCCAACAAAGGCGAGAACATCTTCCTTGGCCAAGAGGGGACCAATCTACTTGAAGCTTGGTTAAATACTGGGATGGCTAAACCGTTTGTTATGGCATCAACGACGTGGGGCACTGCCCCAGTTTCACCGCAGATGGTCGTAGGAGTGAACAGTATTCAGAGTGGACTATATAGTGGTAAAGGTAAAAATATTACTTTTAGTGCGACCAATATCTTCACTGCCGGTGACGATGTGACCATCCTTGGCCAAGTAATGGAAGAAAATGATTTGCCGCTGGCGGGGGCAACAGTCACCATAATGATTAGTGGACCAGAGAGTGCATCGCTGACTGGAATGAGCGATGAAAATGGAGTAGCTGAACTGACCTGGCAGACTCAATCGCCGAAGCGAAAAGGGACTGGTGGAACAATATCTGGAGACTATACCGCTACAACCAGCGATGTTGTCGCCGATGGCTACTCGTGGGATGGTGTGCAGACAAGCGTAGACTTTACCCTTGAATAGATAGTACACGTCCTACCTTCTCTTAAACATAAAAAGCCCAGCAACCTATGTGAGTTGCTGGGCTTTTTTGTTGATAACAGCTGGCGGGAATCGAATCCGTTCTTTAAACAATTGCCAGATTGAAAATCAAGAGCAGGTCGAATGGTTCTGACGTCACTGAGTTATTCCGACAATCAAGCTGTGTTCAACGTTAACAATAGGCGAATAATGTGATCAAACAGCATGGTGAACAGGATGATGGCCAAGGCAAATGGGGTGTTCCAGATCCAGCGGGCACTATCGATGATCAGACGGGTGGTGAAAAAATGCCGTGGAGAAAAAACAACGTTGTTCTAAATGCTTAGGCCTTGGAGGCTCAACTATTTTCAAGGTTAGTCTCAGTGCCGTTATGGCCGAACCGAGGGTCAGCAACAAGGTTGGCTGGGTAAATGGTTCGGTTTTAAAACGGTTGATCATAATATAATGAAGGACACTCCAAAGTTACGTGAGTGGCTATTCCACTCCAATTAATACCTGAGATGCTGCCACATGAGCGACCATTTGTGCGCCGATACTTAAATCGCAACCCTCTAAGGTTTTTTTCTCAACCACGGCACTTAATTGTTCCCCTCCAGCTAATTCAAGCTCAAGCTCAATCATGCTATCATCCTGAGTCATCTTGACAACTGTTCCCGGTAAAATATTGTCGTAGCCACTGAGTGGCTTAGGGGCGAGGACCATGCATGGGGCCTTGATTAAGGCAAACACTTGCTGACCCTTTTGGATGACTAAACTAAAGGCACTGTCACTGGTGATTACCGATTCGATGATTAATCCAGAAGGTAACTGTATCTGCAGAGAAGTAAGTAGCCCGCGCATGTCAATATCAACCACTTTACCGCGTAGATTATTGCGGGCACTGGTGCGCATTGCTAACCGTTGTAATAACACCACTAACTGATCGTAATCGGCATACTTATCAGACAACTTTTCCAGTACACGGGCATGTTCCGCTTCAATTGTGCGGTATAGTTGTACAGCTCGGCTACCAGCCTCGGTTAATTGCGTGCCACCACCGTCACGACCACCAGTCGCAGCATGGGTCAGAGGCTGGTCAGCAAGATTATTCATTGTCGTTAACGCATCCCAGGCACTTTTGTAGCTCATGCCTGCAAGTTTGGCGGCCTTAGTCAGTGAGCCAGTCTGCTCAATTTGTTCAAGTAGTGCAATCCGTTTACTACCTAAATAATTATGTGTATCTTTATTTAACCAAAGAGTTCCACTTAGAGAAGCTGTATCAGTCATCATTTTTGTTCCTCTTTAAATTCGTTATACTACCAACAATGCGCCAAGCTCTATATAACGTTGCAACCTAATAATCCTACTATTGTTCGAACGCTTCATCATTGGTAAACCGCTAAACATTCGAAGAAAAGGGGACTTATAATAAACAGCATTCAGTGCTTATGTCATTCGAAATAGGACTGCATGGTTCACTTTGTTCAGATCGATAAGTACTTACTTGGCAATAATTCACACTGTTCGCGGATGTTTGTGTGTTTAGCTGATGCGGATGAACGAACAGATGATGCCGGAGCTATGACCACCGCTTTTTCCGCGCTGATTCCTAATATCCGTTCTCAAGGGAGGACTCAAGTTTCCTTCGGTATTGGTCATTACAGTGGTGCCAATGCGGTAACTGCCGGTATGTTTCACTATCTCGGCACTGAGCCTTTGGTCCCATATTGAAAATCAGCCTGAATTGCAATCAAAGATGGAGACGCTATAATAAATAAAACAATCAAATTCTTGCTCTCGCGTGGAGTATCATATGCGAAATGTTTGTTGTTTCATCCTGCTGATATGGACATTTCTTGCGCTAACCACAATACCTTTGTGTGCCGATGAATCCATCCCAATAACAAACACTATTGTCAACGGTGACAGTGCTGTAATCACGGCTCCAGCGTTTCCTGGTGTTTCGGAGGTGATTGCCCTTCGAGCTACTCTTGGTAATGATATTAGCACCACCAAAACCCAACTGACTGATCTGGCCGACCACAGACAAATTAGTGATAACCTTGAAAAAATTCTGGCACGTCAAACCGTCCTTGACGAACGACTCAAGGAACTTGGTGATCCCGCCAGCTGGAGTTTTGAACGGCTGCTGGAGAGAAAAAATACCCTCAACAGTCAGATTACCAACCTATCGACCATTTTTGATGACATCTCAGCCTACCTGACTCTTATTGAAGATCTGCGAAGCCAATGGCACCAGCGGCAAACCTTCTGGAGGGAATGGAAGACTTTTTTGGCCACGAATCAGGCAGAGTTCTCAGCTGAAGAGTTTGATAGCTCAGTGCGGCAGTGCGACGAGCTACTCAACATCATTAACGAAACTGGCAACATACTGATCAGCGTGCAGCAGCAGGTTCTCAACGTACAAGATACTAACCAAAGTAGTCTGCGGTTGGTCAATAATGCCTTGAACATCCTGCGTGGACAGATTTTCAAAAAAACCGCGCGGTCGCTGTTCAGCCTAGAGTTTTATCAGCAGTTTACCCCTGAGACTGCACAACAATTTCTAGACAATCTCGATTTGGTTCAATGGCGATCTGGGTATATCTATATCAATGACTTCTGGTGGGTGACGGTATTGCAATTAAGCGTAGCGTTAGCACTCGGTGTCAGCCTGCGCCGTCGACGTAGTGAAAAAAACGAAGCATCGCAATGGAATGTGCTTTTCCGCCACCCTTGGGCGACCGGCTTGTTTGTTACGTTTACTACTCTGAGTCCCATCTACAAAGCCCCTCCGCTGTCCTGGACCTTCTATCTACTTGTCATCAGCGTACTGAGTGCTAGCATTTTGGTTGCCGATACGGTTCCAGCCCGTCGTCATGCTCTGGTGGTGTGGTTGCTAGCAACTACTTATCTGGTATCAATGCTATTTCAGGTGATCGGCTTACCGTTGCCACTGTATCGGCTGTATATGATATTTCTGTCCTTAGCGGGCATACCGCTATTGATCAGAATCTATTCTCTCTGTCATAAAAATCGCGATGCCTGGCAGCTGATTGTCAGCTTGCGCATCGGCATGGTCCTGTTACTGGTGTCGCTGACCGCCCAGCTTGGTGGTTACAGCACGTTGTCGTCTCGACTCATCGATTCATCGATTAAAACCGTTTTTCTGTTGTTGATGATTTCGATGGTAATGCGACTGGCCCGCGGCGGCATCGATTTTATAGTCACCCACCCCTGGATTGTCCGTTGGCAATTCTTTCGTATCTTTGGCCAGCGACTTGGGATCCGGATCAATAACATCCTTAAGGGGGTGCTGTATGTCTACGGTATCCTGTATATGGGACAAATATGGGCAGGGAGCGATAGTGTAACGACGACGTGGCTCACCCTCAAAGGACTCGGTTTTTCCATCGGTGAAATACAACTGACTCTGGATACCCTGTTGATGGTAGTGGTGGTGATGTACCTTGCTTACACTTTATCGTGGTTGTTGCGATCACTATTTGATGTTGAAGTCATTGGTCCACGTTATATTGATAGCGGTGTACGCGACTCAATTAAAACACTGCTCCACTATGCAATTATCTCCTGTGGCGTGCTGTTTACCCTCGGTGTGGCAGGTGTTGGCATGAAAAACTTTACCGTTATTATCGGTGCATTAGGCATCGGTATCGGATTTGGCCTGCAGAATATTGTTAATAACTTCCTCAGCGGTTTGATTTTACTATTTGAGCGTCCGGTCAAACTCGGTGACCGTATTGTCCTTGATGGAGAATGGGCTATTGTCCGTAAAATTGGGATGCGCTCTACGGTTGTCGAAATGTACAGTAAGGCCGAAATTATCGTCCCCAACAGTCAACTCATTTCGGAAAAGGTAACCAATCTTAGCCTCAGTAATTCTCAGTCCCGCCTCGTAATCGATATCGGTACTGCCTACGGTGAAGATATGGAACAGATCCTCGAAATTCTCCGAGAAGAAGCCGAGGCTCATCCTTCGGTTTTAAGCTATCCAAAGCCCTCGCCGCTATTTGTTAACTTTGGTGACAGTTCACTCGATTTCCAATTGCGCGTTTGGCTGGCAAACTATGATCAAAGCGTTGAAGTCAAAAGCGAATTGTGTGTCGCTCTTTACAAACGCTTTGCTGCTGAGGGGATTGAGATTCCCTTCCCACAGCGCGATCTCCATATTCGCTCACTTGAACCGACTCTGTGGTCGCAACTGTCATCTCTTCAGAGCGTAACTTCGGCGACAGAAGCTCACAATAACAGCAAAAATCATCACGACGGAACGCCTAAAGGCATCGGGTAACAGGACTTTAGTTTGTTTGCCTCGTCGTCTGTTCAGAATCGAAGGCCACACCGCTTGGCAACCGTTGCTGATCAAGCGTTGAGCATCGTCGAAATTTAGTTCGTTTTGGGTCGCACAGGGCATCACCAGATCGGCAGCAACTGCCCACGGGCGCTTACCAGCTTGGTAGTCACAGCCACTTCGTTCAGCATACTCGTGCAATCGACCGCGCTGTTTGATTTTGAGTTGGATGATCTCGGTCAACTTGTCTAAGTCAAATCCCTCTTTGTCGTAGATAAAGCCCGATGAATCGGACAGGGTCAACACTTTAGCGCCAAGTTGGACCAGTTTCCATGTACAGTAAAGGGCGACATTGCCAGAACCCGACAGTACACAGCGTTGATCCTGTAGGCTGAGTCCGTGTTGATGCAACATCTCATCCATAAAGTAGGCGGCACCGTAGCCAGTGGCCTCAGTGCGAATTAAGCTCCCGCCGAATTCCAATGCTTTACCAGTTAGGGCCCCGCTAAACTGATGGCTTAGACGTTTGTACTGACCAAATAGATAGCTGATTTCGCGAGCACCGACACCGATATCACCGGCGGGTATGTCGCAGTGGTCACCGATATACAGCTCAAGTT
>MAXR01000316.1:8168-9531 GCA_001751155.1 Desulfuromonadales bacterium C00003068
GATTTACCCTTGGGGTTAAAGTCGCTACCACCTTTACCTGCCCCCATCGGCAGGGTGGTCAAACTGTTTTTAAACGTCTGCTCAAAACCGAGAAACTTGAGGATACTCAGATTCACCGAAGGATGAAAACGCAAGCCACCCTTGTAGGGGCCGATAGCATTACTGAACTGGACTCGGTAGCCACGGTTTGCCCGAGTGTTGCCGAGATCATCTTCCAACACAACCCTAAAGATAATCGTGCGGTCTGGTTCGGTCATACGCTGGATAATGCTATCATTCTGATACTTAGGGTGACATCAAACACATTTCATGTTGACTGAAATAGGGTAGTGTAATGGTTGTCGATTTATTATATTTGTTGTGAAATGTTCCTTAATATCGTTGGTTGACTCAAGTTTACCTTATCTGGCGAGCGTGTCACTGTTTCACGAAAAAACAAATATCCAAATTAGCTTGCGTCCATAGTACTATGGCTACAGTTGTTTAATTGTTACCACGTAAGATCAGTAAAGCAAGGGGGTATAACTTATGACGATACAAAGCATTCTTTCTGTCGATCCATTTAGCTGGAGTTCAATCGGTGCAGCCCTTTTTTGCGGCACAATTGTCGGCTTTGAGCGGCAGGTGCGTGGCAAACCCGTAGGGATACGAACCTCCTCTTTGATCGTGTTGGGCACGTATATGTTTATTCTGATTGGCACTGTTGTCAATAACGATGCCGGTGATCCCGCGCGTATTATAGGACAGGTGGTAACAGGGATTGGATTTTTAGGTGCGGGGGTAATGCTGACACGTGATGGTGTTGTGGTGGGGGTGACTTCAGCAGCAACGATTTGGTCTTTGGCTGCTATTGGCGTGTGCATAGCCGTTGTCGGTGAGTTAGTGGCGATTAAAATGGCGATTGTAATCATCGGCATATTATATGGAGTTGGTGTTCTAGAATCGCGCTCGTTACTTTTTACTCGTGGAGCTCATGCTCAGTACCGTGAGCGCAAGAAGAGGCTGGCGAAAAAAAATAATTTGGATGATTAATCGCTTTACTCTGGAGTTGCGGATTCTTCTGGTTCATTGAGATGATACTCTTCACGTAATTGTTCGAGTTGGTATTTTTCGAGCTCAAGCTTTGCTTCAGCTTTTGCTGAATGACGAGTCGCTTTATCTCTTTGTTGGCGTATCTGTACTAACTCTTTATACGTTTTTTTCCCACCATCCTCATCACCATTCAATCGAGTCGTTAATAGCTGGTTTAATGTCTCCTCTAGTTGGGTATCAAATTCCGCTAGCTCTTTATTTATTTTTTCAACACGTTGTTGTGCCGTTTGAAATGAATCTTCAGCTTCGGCCAACAGTCCTGCTGCGCCCG
>MAXR01000317.1 GCA_001751155.1 Desulfuromonadales bacterium C00003068
TTCGGGTAAAAATAACTTCCGTTTTTACACACCAGAGCTTGCTGTTAATGGTTCTGATTTACCCGAAGGTTAGCAGGCTGCTAGTCTCGCTGTGCCGATTGCTTGTGCTGGTACATGTTGTGATCGGCAGCCTTGAGCAATGCCTCGGATGTGGTACCATGTTCAGGGTAGCTTGCCAGGCCGACACTGGTTGAAGAGGTGATGAGTCCGTGTTCAAACTTAAATGGCTGATCAAAAATATGCAAAATTCTATTCACCAGATCATCGGCAATGGTGAGCGAACGATTTGGGATCATAATGACAAATTCGTCCCCGCCCCAACGACTGAGAATGTCACAATCACGCAATACGCCACGTAAGCGTCGCGATACCTGAATCAGCAGTTTATCCCCCGTTAAATGACCATATTGATCGTTCACCTGTTTAAAACCATTTAAATCGAGAAGAATAAGGGTGAAGTGTGTCCTGTTGTTTTGTTGTAATGATTGCTCCAACTGAGTGTTTAAATAGCGTCGATTATATAGCCCTGTTAAGGTGTCGTGGTGGGCCATATCGATAATGTGAGATTCCTGTTTTTTTCGATCGGTGATATCGATGGCAAAATGGAGATAGATATCGCCATCATTTGATTCATCGACGGGACACCAGCAAATCATATCCCAGCGCCCATCTTCGCGCTGTTTCTCTTTCACGTTGATCTGTTCATTATCGTGCTGTTCAGGCAGTTGGCAACAGTGATTTACTTCGCCAACAACAATTCCCATTTCAAGGGCCTTACGATTGGCTGTGATCACGCGCTGGTCTGAATAGCGTGCTAATAGAGCAGGGTATGGCAGTGCATCTATCAGAGTTTGATTCAGGGTTTGCGCGTGTTCAAGTTGGCTTTGCTGTTCAAGGTGGTCGATGGCAAACGATAGATCCTTTGCCATCTGTTGCATCAACTCATTGAGTTCATCATTAAAGAAGTCCGTCTGGTCGGCATAAACCTTGAGAGCTCCGATGGCAACACCATTGGAGTAGATGGGATAGGCCGCAGATGAACGGATTCCGTTGCGCTGCGCGGGGTCATGCCAAGGCGTTCCGCGTAGTTCCTGTAAAAAATTAGAGATGATGACTGGTTTATTGTCGCGAATAGCAACACTGGTTGGCCCTTGACCTTCAGGTAGCAGGGGGTCAATTGACACGTTAATTTCATCGATGTAGTCGCACATACTGCCAGCCCGTGCAACTGGTTTAACAAGTTGTGTCTCTTTGTCGATCATACCAACCCACGCTAACTTGAATCCTGCAAATTTAATTGCAATATCGCAAACTTCTTGAAAAAGTTCAGCTTGTGGGTGTTGCTTGGCAATAGCTTGATTTGTCGCACTCAGCGCACTATACAAATTTTTACTATGTGACATTCGTCGTTGGGCTTTATCGCGCGCGCGAATACGCTTAATCAAGCTGCGTGTTGTTGTCGCAATACCAATGCTGCCCAGCAACCATAATGAAAACAGACTGACTGTGGTGGCGATCACCTTGGTACGTAACATCATTCTAAGTGGTTGCAGCGGTACGCGAATACTCAATGCACCATCTATGGTATTGCGCGAGTTTGGTTGATGATCGTGACAGGCAAAACATTGATCATCTGAAGGGATGGGGTGAAAGGTTCGATAGTATTCCTGGCCGTTATGACTGGTCACATGTGAAATGAACGTAGGCTGTTCTTTTTCTAGTTGAGTCTGTTCCCACTGGTCTGGTGCATTCATGGGATTGATGGGATCAAGGCTGGTTATTTTACTTTGCACGCCATCCTGCGATGTGAACTGTTGTATTTGGCTTAACATTTGTGCTGGCACGGTTCGTTGTAAACGCAAGCCATCGCAGGTCACCACTTGAAGTGGACCCGCTTCATCTGTTGGCAGATAGACACCCTCGGTGTGTAGATTCCAGCGCCGAACGCTGTCGTTGTAGGCGAATGATAACGTCGCTGACTGATGGGCCAACGCCAGAATTTCTTGTTTGCTTTGGTGTTGTTGAATGCCTAATGCCGCAAGGAGCAGTCCTGCCCAGAGACATTGAGTTAGCCACGCCATACGATAAAAATAACGCTGCTCATTACCGTCGCGTTTGATTTTGTGTGAAAAACGGCTCAAAATTGTTCCCC
>MAXR01000318.1:0-1484 GCA_001751155.1 Desulfuromonadales bacterium C00003068
CTTCGAACACAATATCATAGAAATCATTTAATACACTTTTAAGGATTTCGCCTTCGCCTAGCGCCGCCCACAATTCCGGGTCCGGTTTGATCGACGACATCTTCTTTTCATCGTTCGGCATGTAAGGCTCGGACGTTTCGAAAGGGTCAGAATAAATCGAGGAAAGCTGTGCGCACGCAGCAACAGACCTGATTCTGGCATCTTCAATTATGTCCGGCGCGCCAGCCAAAAATACAACATGCTTGTTCAGGTTCGAATGCTCGGATAGCGCGATATCGGTTATGCTGCGTTCGCCGTTTACTTCTAGTGATGCGCAAGTAGCTTTGAAGTTCGGATGACTGTTTTCGAGTTCGGAAAGCTGGGTTTTCAGATACAGGTTCTCTTCAATTGCGGCACCGTGATAGAAGGAAATCGGAGCGCTATGGCCTTGACGTAACGCCTCGCGTGCAACGCCAATTAGCGGTGCAGCACCTGTGCCAACAGCGATCAATAGCAACGGGCGGCCAGCCATTTCGGAGTCGTAATAACAGGTACCAACAGGGCCTTGAATTTTGACGGTATCGTTGACTTGCAAAGTTGAAACCACCCAGTCGCTTACTTTTCCATCCGGATAATGGCGGATGTGAAGCTCTACGAAATAGTCCGCATCGTGAATGCTTGCGATAGAATAACTGCGCGTATCACCGGCTTCGTTCTGCAAATTGATGAACTGACCAGCGCGCCACTCCATTTGGGTTAACGGCTCTAGCGACAATTTCCAGATATCTTTTGATAACTGTTTTTTCCCGGTTACGAGCGCGTCGGCAAACCATTGTGACAGATCCGGTTTACGGGCTTCAACCTCGGTGGCATGGCTTGTTACGCATGGCAGAAACAGATTTTTTTCACGCATTTCCTCGGAAAGGCGCGATTGTGATTCTTCACCGAGCTCCCCGGATACCGCTTCTAGCAGGCAAGAATGGCAAGATCCTTTACGGCAAGAAAACGAGAGGTTTGCGCCGCCGCGTAGCATTGCGTCAAGGGCGGTTTCTCCATTGCCAAGAAGATACTTCTTACCGTCGTATTTGATCCAGTTATTAGATGCCATTAGTCTTCTCCAGTTAAGCCAAGCGCGGCTTCGTCGTCACATCATGCAAATGAGTTCAGGTGATTAATTTCAAGGTTAAGCTGGTCGATGACCTGCCGAGCCAGCTTGGTTCGTTTATGTGTTTCGCAATTCCGGAACTCCAGTTTCAGAAAGTCTCTGGCTTCTGCCAGTCGCGAACGGACTTCTTCAGCGAACGTTTCCGGAATAGTGCTATCTTCCGATATGTTCCGTTCAGATTCAGCGAGCAAATTTATGTAGCGTTGCGCCACAAACGCGGGCTCTATGTCTGTGTTTGCTTCGTCGTTTATTTCACTCACCCAGCGGTCCCAAAAAGCGATGAACGTGTTTTCTTGGGGTTCGGCGGCAACGACCATATTTTCGATGGCGGGTCCGATGG
>MAXR01000318.1:1519-2039 GCA_001751155.1 Desulfuromonadales bacterium C00003068
AAGCTTTACGGTTTCAGACGAGACCTCGTCAGCGATATGGGTGATCGCTTCTAGACATGCAGCCCCACCGCTGGACGCCCATTCGCTTTCGTCGAGAATTTCACCGGAAGGGGCCCGTGCATCAATAGCGCTTGGAATGTCCATCGGAATGATTTCGCGAAATAGAGGTCCTGCCTCTTTGGTAAGACGTTTTAAAAGGCGATCCAGCGAAGCTTTTACATTTGGCAGGTCTACATGCGTAACAACCAATGTGCTTTGTTGTTTGATTTCGTCGGGCAAGTTTGCCCACATCCGACGTTCACTTTCGCGCCAAGCCTGTGTCGCGTTTGTGCACCAGATTATTTTGTCGACCTGATCCGCTATTTCAACCAATTGATCCACATCCCTTGTAGGGTCGGACGTACCGGGTGTGTCATAAATTTCGAAATGCTTCAGAAATGGCAGGTCGAGATGAATTTCAATGCAGTTGGCGTCGCGCAATTCGGATTCGGTTAATACATCAAAGTCGGGGATCGGTTTC
>MAXR01000319.1:0-2597 GCA_001751155.1 Desulfuromonadales bacterium C00003068
TTGATGGGTACCGGTGTCAGTGCTATCTCTGGTGGTGGAACGACTTTGGGCAATATCGGCTACGGTTATATCTACCCGCAATACAATGCACAACTTCGCTATACTACGCCAACCCGTTATGGCTGTAAGTTAGCTGTTGGCATTTATGATCCGAGTGTGATCGCATCGACAGGTATCGAGGCAGGTGTCACCAAGGCGCCCCGTTTTGAGTCAGAGGCAAGTTACACCGCTGATTTTAGTGGACTAAGTGTTAAAACATGGATCAGTGGTTTGTATCAAAACGCTGAATTTGAAGAAACAGGTAAAGAGGTTGAAGCCAATGGTGTTGCTGGTGGTGTGGCAATTGGTTTCAAAGGTGCAGAACTCGTTCTTTCTGGTTTTGATGGTCAGGCCCTTGGTTCAACGCTGATGCTTGATACTGACTCTCTCGATCCTGCTGGTGATGAGCGCGATAGCCAAGGTTACATAGCTCAATTCAGTTACACCTACAACAAAACAAAATTTGGTGTGGCTTACGGTTGCAATGAGATCGATGAAACGGCTATTGAGGAAACTGTTCGCAGTGGCGGCGGTGTGGCAGAACTTGAAGAGCAAAACATGCTGACTTTTGGTGTTTATCATGATTTGAATCCCCACTTTAAGTTGGTTGCTGAATATAGTCAGGCTGAGAACACTTGGTTTGGTGGTCAAAGCCAAGATGTTGATTTTGTCAGTGTTGGTACGTTTTTTATGTGGTAGTTAATTAATATGTCAGGTTAAATGGAACAACGCCGATTCGAAATTATTCGAATCGGCGTTGTTGTTTCTGGAATGAGGAAGAAGGGGGGTAACTATTTCGTTGTCTACCAAGAATCAAGGTTTCAACTTCGGAAAGAGACCTTATTAATTATACTACAAGCTTGATTGCGCACTAAATTCTATCTCAAGAGCTGAAGTGTCATTGTGTGTTTCAAATCCCGCCATTGTATCTGATACACTAAATTGATTTAACCTCGATAGCCCTCCATACCGTTTCTCTCGATTTGTTGACATTTAGAATCTATTATTTATAATTCATAAGATAATGTTGATTTACTTTCCTTAGTTATTGAGAAGTATAGGGGTGGTGTCCATGGCAAGTGTTGGTTTGTTAAGGTTCGTCGTTTCTCGCTTGGCACTTTCTGCCTTAGTGATTGCTATATCCCCCTTTTTATCTACTAACGTTTTAGCAGAAAATCTGTTTGATCTGCGTTTTGAAGATTTACTTCAAGTGCAGGTTACTTCAGCGAGTAAAGCGCCAACTCGCCTTATGGAAACAGCTGCGGCAATATCGGTGATTAGTCGTGATGATATTCGCAGAAGTGGTGCTTCTACCGTACCAGAGGTATTGCGGATGGTTCCCGGGGTGCATGTTGCCCAGATTGATGCAAACCGCTGGGCTGTTACGGTTCGCGGATTTAACGGACTGACCGCAAATAAGCTGCTGGTTATGATTGATGGCCGTAGTGTCTATACACCGACATTTTCTGGAACCTATTGGGAAGCACTCGATGTTTCCATTGAAGAGATAGAGCGCATTGAGGTGGTAAGAGGGCCGGGGGCGGCGTTGTGGGGTGCTAACGCAGTCAATGGTGTGATTAACATCATTACCCGGTCAGCGCTAACAAGTCAGGGCACCGAGGTGATGGCTTGGCTTGGCACAGTGGAACGTGGTGGGGCAAGTGTACAGCATACGACACAGCCTAGCGATAATAGTGCGTTAAGATTATCTGCACGTGGATTGGTACGAGATCAAGGCCCATTAGAAGGAACCGGTAACGATCGCAACACCGAGCAAGGTCGTTTCGGCTTGAGATGGGATGTTCACGGCAATGATTATGCTGTGCAAACGACTGCTAGTTATTATCAGATTGAACAATCGTCGACATACAATGAAATGGATGTTTTGCCGCCTTACAATAAATTGTTAACGGACGAAGGTGATCTGCGTGGTGGCCATATTCGAAGTCGCTACAGCCGTTATATCAATGCCGATTCGAACCTCGATATACAGTTCTATTACGATTACACCTCTCGGTATGAATGGCTTTATGAACAAAAAACCCAAAAGTTTAATCTTGATCTTCAGCACAGCTTCCGTTTGCTTGATACCCATCGGTTAACGTGGGGTGGCAATGTTGATTTAAGTTTAGATTATTATCGTTCTCGCCAAGGGCAAATAAATATCTCATCTCATCACCGTCGGGCGCACCTGTTTAGTTTTTTTGCGCAAGATGATTACTCGCTGTCAGATGATATTACCCTGACTCTTGGTGGCAAATGTGAGTACAACGAGGCGACTGGTTGGGAGCTGCAACCTAACCTGCGTTTATTATGGCAGGTGAAGCCGAATTGGTCCTTATGGGGGGCAGTGTCTCGCGCTGTACGAACGCCGTCCCATGTTGAGCAACATGGAGACCTGATTGTCTCTATCGATCCACCGTCATTAACACTGCCCCTTGCTCAGGTGGTAACACTTGAGGGGGATCACGATATTGATGCCGAAGATCTTATCGCTTGGGAACTTGGCTCGCGTTATGCGTTGAACGACTCCCTCTCTCTTGACCTCGCTTTATTTG
>MAXR01000319.1:2664-2935 GCA_001751155.1 Desulfuromonadales bacterium C00003068
TGATGGTCGAAGCTATGGTGCCGAACTCGCGGCCGATTGGCGTGTTCTACCCGCATGGAAGCTGCTGCTGGCATATAGTTTCCTCGATATGAAGCTCAAAGATCCCGATGCAATGGAGGTCGCTTATCCTGAGCGTTATTCTCAACACCAGCTTTCGCTGCAATCGCGGTGGGATATTAGTTCCCAATTTCAGGCAGACTGTTGGTTAACTTATACCGATGGTATGGAGGCGCAAGAGATTGATGAATGTTGGGATTTGCAACTGCGAGTC
>MAXR01000320.1:0-457 GCA_001751155.1 Desulfuromonadales bacterium C00003068
CTCTCGGACACCTCTCCGCAATTTGATTATTATGTACTGAAGGTATGCTTACTCAGATATTTTGAGGAGTTTATCAGCCTTTTTCTTGTGACGCAATTGGCGAAAGAAGGTGGTTAGTATTTCACCACACTCCTTGCCCCTTACCCCTTGTGTGACGTCAACATTGTGATTAAAGCGTTCATCGACAGCAAGGTTATAAATCGAGCCAACGGCTCCCGCTTTGGGGTCACGAGCACCATACACCAGCCGTGGAATACGCGACAGGATGATTCCACCCATACACATCACGCATGGCTCTAGGGTGACATAAAGTGTTGCCCCGTCGAGCCGCCACGATTCCATGCGTTTAGCTGCTTCGCGCAGCACAATCAACTCGGCATGAGCGGTAGGATCCTGCCATAGCTCTCGACGATTTCCTGCAGACGCGATCACCCGTTCGTTGAGAACCAACACCGCT
>MAXR01000320.1:471-6063 GCA_001751155.1 Desulfuromonadales bacterium C00003068
AAGGCCAAATCCATATATTCTTGATCCTGTGTTTCTTGTACCGATTTATTCATTATGAGTACAGTTCCAACCGATGTAGATAATTAGAGACATTGACTTATCGTTAAAAATAACTTAAATTTAGTGCTTAACTTTCTTAATTCAAGGAAATAGAATGACTTCATTACCCATGCTGGCGCAAGATAAATTTACTTTTTTCAAAAACTTACCCGATGGTGAGGTTGCTAATTTAATGGAATTTTGCACCCACCATAAGGCATCAGCGGGTGAAATTATTTGGAATGAGGGTGATGATGACAACCAAGCGGCGTTTATCCTCAAAGGGAAACTAGGGATAAAGAAAATGACCGAGTTCTCCAACCACCACATTATTGTTGGCACCTACAGTGCGGGCTCTGTTGTTGGTGAGCTGTGTCTGTTAACGGATAATGATCGCGCGGTAACGGCTGAAGCGATTACCGATGTTGAACTTTTATTACTATCAAATGATCGTTTTGAGCAATTGATTAAAACCCACCCTGAACTCGGTTTAAAGCTGCTGCGCGGCCTGTTTAAAATGACCAGCAAGCGTCTGACTAAATCGTACGAACGGATTGCTTCAATTTTCTAATAAAATACAGAGCCCAGCAAATATAAAAGCCCGTGAGAAGATCTCTCACGGGCTTTATCGTTACAGGGTTATGACGGACAAATGATCGTTAGAATTTACCGAATTCATCGTCATCAAGGGCAATAAAATCATTACCGCTAGAAGCTTGTCCACCACCCCAACCATCATTGGCTGGTGCAGAGTNNAAGACGTGGCTGACGTACGGGAGCGGCAGCAGGTGGTGGTGTCATCGGAACGGCTGGCGAGCCACCGTAGAGCGTGAAGCGACCGAGCATTTCACTCAGCTGCCCTGCTTGAGCAGCAAGTTCTTCAGCTGTCGCAGCACATTGAATCGCATTACCCGTATTAAGCTGGGTCACTTCATCGATCTGCGTCAAACCGATACTAATCTGCTGAATTCCCATGGTTTGCTCATCTGATGCCGAAGTGATCTCACCAACAAGATCAGAAACCTTGGTGATCGATTCAACAATTCCATCCAACGCTGCAGCCGTTCCTTCAGCAATTTTGGTACCGTTACCCGCTTTTTGCACTGCCCCTTCAATGAGGCTAGCGGTTTCGCTGGCGGCTTTAGCACTACGGGCGGCAAGGTTACGTACCTCCTCAGCAACGACGGCAAAACCTTTACCGTGTTGACCGGCACGCGCGGCTTCAACGGCCGCATTCAATGCCAATAGATTAGTTTGGAAGGCAATCTCATCAATAACCTTGATGATACGCGAAATGCTCTGAGCCGATTCGTTAATCTCACCCATTGCCTCGACCATGTCGTTCATCTGCTCGTTCCCTTGAGTCGCTGAAGTCCGTGACTCTATGGCCAGCAAGTTAGCCTGCGTTGCATTATCGGCATTTTGCTTGGTGCGTGAGGCCATCTCGGTCATGGAGCTATTAATCTCTTCGAGGGAGCTGGCTTGCTCCGTCGCCGCCTGTGAAAGCTGCTGACTGGTATCAGAGATTTGATCAGCACCTGACGAGATCTGACTGCCGGCAATCTGAACCTGCCCCATACTGTCATTGAGAGAGTTATTGGCTTGCGCTAAAGGTTCTTTGATCAACCCTTTGGCCGCAAAGGTAAAGTTGCCTTGGGCCAAATTGTTAAATGCGGTCAGAACCTCTTGCTGTAAGTTATCGGCAAAAGCATCCATCGCCTTACCCATGCGACCCATCTCATCGTTTTGATCGAAGTGAAGGCGCTGATCCAACTTGCCTTGCCCCATCGCTTCGATCATGGCAACACTTTGATTTAATGGCTTAATCAAGTAACGCAGGACAAACAGAGTTAACGCAATAGCAAACACCAGCAGACCACCAAAAACTAAACCACCACCTGTCCACAATGACGCAGCAAGGTAGGCATCGGCTTCATCTAGAGATTGAATAATCTCAAAGGCACCATGAATTTCGCCAACCTGCCAATTTTCGAGCCGTACCCCAGTTGGATCAACACCACGATCATTGCCCCAAATAGCCTGCGATGTGTTCGGATTGCCATGACAGAGTAAACAAACCTCAGTGAGAACAACAGGACGGAAATAACGGACTGCATTGAGGGTCGGATCAATTTCATAATACTCGCCAAGACGACCAGACTTCATAGCCTTAAGGGCGCGCGCTTCTAGCTCATCGGGCTGGTTAGCAGGATTACGTGGCTGGAACTTAGGCACCCTGAACTCATAACCGCCCTCTTTCGCTTTACGCATCGCTGAATTCCACGATGAGACAACGGGAACCGAGGCGAGCAACTTATCGGTGTGGCCAGCGTCGGCAAACTCACGCAGCATTTCAGGAGTAAAAACATTTTTCGCAAACAGATCTTCCATCCCCTCACGGGTCGACTCGGCAGCAACGGTGATAGAGCGCGCTTTATCAACATAAACCTCGATAGCATCCTGCTTCATCTGGTGAATATAGGCTGCAAACAATGCAATCAATAACAGTGAGGGCAAAAGAATACTCACCCCAATAATTTTCACCTTGATGGACAGGTTTTTCATAAAAACTCCCCGTAATGAAATAGATAGTCTGTTAAAGAAGATCACTCCCTTCTCTGAACAGAGATGACAATAAATAAGTTTCTAATGTAGCACTAGGGCGGTAGTGACTCAACCATCGAACACATTAAATCAAAAAAAATAACAAATAAGATCAGTCAACTCAATCAGCCTTATTACGCCCCTCTCGCACCTCTTTTAGGGATTCAGCGTTGTCATAACGACCAATACCGCCTTTAGCTACCCCGATTTTTTGCGATAAATAGATGCTGGAATGGCCGCTAAACAGGTAAGACAAAAAACAGGCAATGGCAAAATATTCTAAATACTGTGCGCCAAACAGTTCGACCCCCATCACCGTACAAGCCAGAGGTGTGTTGGTTGCCCCAGCAAATACAGCGATAAAACCAATGCCCGCCAGTAGATCAATAGGCACACCTAACAAACTGGCTAACGCCGCTCCCAATGTGGCTCCGACAAAAAACAGTGGTGTCACTTCACCACCTTTGAAGCCACAGCTAAGGGTGATGGCCGTGAGGAGCAGTTTCCACCACCAACTCCACGGAGTGATGCCAACACCGCTAAAGGCATTAACAATGGAAGCCCCCTCAACCCCGATAGAACCAACACCAAGGCCAAGATAATCACGCGTACCGAGCAGGGCACTAATGGCCAACACCAGAATGGCACCGATAATAGGCCGTAGCCAGTAACGGGAGATAAACCGCTTAAAGATACTGCTAAACAGATGGGTCAGTTCGGCAAAGAGGAAACCTGCCAAACCAAACAGGACCGAGGCTAGCATCACCTTCACAGCCAGTAGCGGTGAAACATGAGCGACCACCGCGTCGATATGCAGTTCAGGAGCCACAATTTGGTACTGGGTATGACCGATTCCCCAGCTGGTGCATACCAGATCACCGATCACACTGGCCATCAGGCACGGAATCAGAGCATCGTAGCGCATTTTGCCAATCGCTAAGACCTCTAGGGCAAAAATAGCTCCAGCTAATGGGGTACCAAATACCGCACCAAAGCCTGCAGCCACACCGCAACTTAAAAGAATGCGTGTATCGTTGCGATCCAACTTAAATGGCGCGACAAACACCTGAGCAATACTGCCACCCATCTGTACAGCCGTTCCCTCGCGCCCTGCTGAACCACCAAACAAATGGGTCACCACGGTAGCGAACAACACTAACGGCATCATCCGCTTAGGAACACCTGCGCCGGGCTGATTAATTTGCTCCATCACCAAGTTATTACCTGCTGATGCGGTATCGCCGTAATGATGATAGATCATCACGATTGCCACGCCAGCGAAGGGCAGCAGATAAACCAAATCGGGATGGGCCAAGCGCCCCTGCGTTGCCTCAGCCAATAGCCATAGGAAGAAAGCAACGCTGGAACCGATCAACATCGCTACAGGAGTCACCATCACCAGCCAGCGCAACACAAACCACACCAAACTTATATGTTCCCGCACATCCCAGCGCACCATTGACAACCTACTCCGTCCTTCGCAACACAAATACTATTCGATCACGCTAATCTACGCCGTTAAGCGAGATTATGACAAATATTTTTCCCGTAGATGCTTTTTATTGATTTTACCAACACTGGTCTTATCGATCGCATTGACAAACTTCACCCGTGTCAAGATCACCTGCTTTGAGATCACGCCGGTATCGGTATATTCATGAAGCAAGGCCAGAAGATCTTTTTTGCTCGGCAAATCTTCCAGACCATCCCTCAACACCACTAAGGCCAGTGGCCGCTCGCCCCATTTTTCATCAGGTTGAGCAATCACTGCCACTTCGGCCACAGCTGCATGGTGAGAAAAGATATCTTCGAGCTCTAACGATGATATCCATTCGCCGCCACTCTTAATAACATCCTTAGTGCGATCAGTAATTTTTACATAACCGCGCTCATCGCGCATCGCCACATCACCGGTATGCAGATAGCCCCCCTGCCACAAATTCTCAGAATTTTTAGTATCTTTCAAATAACCCTGAGTCAACCACGGCGCGCGAGCAACAATTTCACCACTGTTCTGGGTGCCGGCCTCAACATCTTCCAACTGCTCATTCACCACACGCAAATCAACCAGCGGCATGGGGCGACCCGTCTTACAGCGATATTCGATCTGTTCATCACGGTCGAGTTTCAACATTTCAGCATCAAGATGGGCAAGGGATAAAATAGGGCAGGTTTCGGACATGCCATAGCCAGTAAAAATATCGATCCCTCGATCTAAGGCTTCGCTACACAAAACTTTAGACAGCGCTGAACCACCGATAATCACCTTCCAACGACTTAGATCACATTGATCAATCTTCGGGCTCTTAAACAACATATGCAAAATAGTTGGCACGCAATGGGAGAACGTAACCTGTTCACGATCAATCAAATCCAACAAAACATCGGGAGAATATTTCCCCGGGTAAACCTGTTTTACCCCGAGAACTGTCGCCACATAGGGTAAGCCCCAGGCATGAACATGGAACATCGGCGTGATGGGCATATAGACATCACCTTGATGCATTCGCCCTTGCGTTTCTGGAGTACCAAGAGCGGCCAAAACACCCATTGTGTGCAAAACTAACTGGCGATGACTAAAATAGACCCCTTTCGGCATCCCTGTTGTTCCGGTGGTGTAGAACGTTGTCGCGCGGGTATTTTCATCAAAGTCATTGAATGTCGCCTGCGGTGAGGCTTTGGCGAGACAGCTTTCATAATCACTACTGAATGGGATATGACTCTCGAACGGATCATCATTATCCTTTAGCAAGACGTACTCGCGCACGGTTGCAATCCGGCCCTTAATCTGCTCAATGATAGGGATAAAGTCACTATGGATGAGGAGGATATCGTCTTCTGCATGGTCAATGGTATAAAGAATTTGTTCGGGCGAAAGTTTGACGTTGACCGTGTGCAGCACCGCGCCAATCATCGGTACGGCAAAAAAACATTCTAAATAGCGATGGC
>MAXR01000321.1:0-4397 GCA_001751155.1 Desulfuromonadales bacterium C00003068
AATTCCTTTTTCGCGGCACAATCGGGGTCTTGAAATGCACCAGTCCTGTAGCAATATCTAAGCATCTCACGAATACTAGGCGGATTATTTTTAAGCAGACCCGCAGCTCGAACTTGCTGTAATTTATTAACTATCACCTGTTAAGTGACCTGTCAAGAATACCTCTAGGGAAGTTGTTCGCTTCGTGTGGAATTGATGTGGGGAGTGTTCTATTGTTTTTTTGGTTTGATGTGGGGTGGGGAAATTATCCACGTTCTTTGGAGTTTGTTCACTGTGTCTAAAGCGTCCAGGTGACTACGGTGATTAGAAATTATTTCTTGCCTATGGATTGTAAAAAAAGTTGCTCTATTTCTTCTGCCGGAATTGGTGGACTAAACAGATATCCTTGAAAAAGAGTACAGCCATTATCTTGAAGGAATTTAAACTGCTCTTCGGTTTCTACGCCCTCAGCAATAACATCTAAATCAAAGTTATGTGCCATCTCAATGATGGTTTTAACAATCATGGCATCGTTATTGTCAATAATAATATCTCGAACAAAAAATCGATCAATTTTGAGTTCATCTAAAGGAAGACGTTTAAGATAGGATAATGAAGAATAGCCAGTGCCAAAATCATCGAGCGAGAAGTTAATTCCAAGAGAACGTAGTAATTTTATCTTCGTAATAGTTTCTACAACATTTTCCACAATTAAGCTCTCGGTTAACTCTAATTTAACCCGATCAGCAGCAATGCCTGTTTGCTGAATGACTGTCTCAACCATATGGTGAAACTGTGTTTCTTGAAATTGTTTTACGCTCACATTGATGGAGATATGCATTAGTTTGCGTGGATAACGCTTCAACCATGCTACCAATTGCTTGCAGGCTGTATGCAGTACCCAGTTTCCAAGGGGAATGATAAGTCCTGTCTCTTCTGCCAAGGGGATAAAATCATTCGGAGGGATAAGCCCTTTTAGGGGATGATTCCAGCGCACCAATGCTTCAAAACCAACAAGTTCCCCTTTCAAATCTACCTGAGGTTGATAGAAAAGGACAAGTTCCTCTTTTTTGATGGCAATTCGTAGCTCATGCTCCATCGTCATTTTTTTCTCAATCCCCTCTTGCATCATGGGATCGTAGAAACTAACGCGGTTGCGGCCCAACTTTTTAGAATGGTACATAGCAATGTCTGCTTGTTGCAGCAATGTGTCTTTGTTGTTTTCATTGCCAATAAAAAGGACAACGCCGATACTTGCAGAGTACGTATGCTGATAGCCAAAAAGCGTATATGGTTGATTAATAAGGTTTTTAATCCGTCTGGAAAAGTGGTCAGACAATTTGGTGGCATCTGCTTTTTGTAAACTAAGTCCTTCAATCAATAAAATAAATTCATCGCCGCCGATGCGTCCTAATGTATCCCCCGAACGCAACGTAGCTTGCACTCTCACCGCAACCTGCTTTAAAAGTTCATCTCCAAAATGATGACCTTTTGTATCGTTTAGTGTTTTAAAATTATCTAGATCAATCATTATTAACGCACCATATTTTTGATGCCTGTGACTTTTTGCAACAGCTTGAGAGATCCGATCATGTAAGAGTTGTCGATTAGGAAGGTGTGTCAAAGAATCATAAAAAGCTAAGTCATGTATTTTTTTTTCAGCCGCTTTACGCTCTGAAATATCTTTACCTAAAATGATACAATAATCTTGATCACTAAAGTTAGTATATTGTAGAGCAAATTCCATAGGGAATGAGCTATGAGAGTTTCGAAGTTCTACTTCGACAAGATTACAATGACTTGTATCTTTTTTTTGTATTAATAATGTCATCTCCTGCGTAACAGCATTAGGGAGCCATCGACTAATTTTGCTTCCTAATAGACTCTCCCTAGAGGCCTCTAGCACCGAGCAAATAGTGTCATTAAAGTCAACAATGAGATGTGTTTGCGCGTCGATTAAAAAAATTAACTCATGCGAGCGATCTAAAAGAGCATGAAAACGCTCAAGTTGCAGTATCCTATCTTGAAGTTGAGGATAATAACTTTTGCGTACTGAGCTTTCTCCTAGACCAATAATTTTTTGGCGAAGTTCTTCATGTTTATCAGAGGGCATGTGTCAAGATCTCCTCTACATCGCTTTGCGTAGGCATAATAGGGTTTGTGATAACGCAAACATCCTGTAATGCCATTTTTGCAAGATGAGGGATGACTTCGGTGTTGACTCCTAAGTCCCCCAAATGCTCTGTTAACCCTAAAGAGTGCTTAAAATCATGAATTTTTTCTAGGAAGTCTTTAGGTGTGTGGTGTCCTTTCATCCCCATTTGTTCTGCTATGTTTTGATAACGTTCTTTGGCATACGGAAAATTATAAGCAACCGCGTGATCTAATAAAATAGCATTGCAAAGACCATGCGGTAAGTCAAGCCAACCGCCTAAGGAATGAGCTGTTGCATGGATAATACCTAATGAAGCATTTGAAAAAGCAAGCCCTGATAGCAAACTTGCCATCATAACCGATGAACGAGCTTCTATATCATTGGGGTGTGAAATGACTTTTGGTAACGACGTTGATAATAAAGAGATGGCTTCAAGGGCATACAGATCTGTAATATTTGAATGCGCATTAGACACATACGCTTCAAATGCGTGGGTAAGAGCATCAACCCCAGTATAAATGCTTAGTGAAGCATTCATGCTCAGTGTTGTTTCAGGATCAATCAACGACACATCAGGGACAATTGATTTGCTGATAATTGCGATTTTAACATGTCGTTGCGAATCATTGATAATTGCAAATTGAGAAACATCAGCAGACGATCCTGCTGTTGTTGGGATGCAAATAAGTGGCGGCAGCGGATAGGGTATTTTATCAACGCCTTCATAGTCTAAAATGGTTCCCATATTGCTAACTACAATGCCAATTCCTTTGGCACAATCTATCGGGCTACCTCCGCCAACGGCTATGATGCCATCGCACTTATATTCACGGTACAGTTTTGCACCGTTATGCACATTGGTGTCTCTAGGGTTTGGAACAACATCATTGAATAGAATATGATTGATTTTTTCTTGATCGAGAGTCTCGGTAACATCTTTAACCCATCCTGCGTTTTGCACCCCTTTATCCGTGACGATAAGAACGTTTTTAGCGCCTAAATTTTTTGCGTATTGACTTGCCATCTTTCTGGCACCGATACCAAAAATAAATTCTGGGGATACACATTTTCGAAGTGATAATTCCATTTGTTTAATAATCATTATCACCACCTTTGAAAATAGAAGGATTAATATTTGACTCAATAAAGTTGAGAAACCTATTAGGTTGTGTATTAAAAAGTAACATATTTTTCACCTGTTATCACTTGTTGTTTCGCTAATGAGGTGGCTGATATTTTTTAACATAATGGTGGTTTATCCTTGTGGTATCTATCCTAAACAGAGATAGCTATGAAACATAGCACTCTGGTGTAACTTCAACCTTCGTGCTGCTGTTGACTTTGCCAGTGATCTAAGGTTCACTAGCACCCCTATGAACAATACTTCCCTACCAATCGATTCAATCCTCCCTGAACTATGCACCCAATTAGTATCGCACAGCTGCCTTGTGTTGCAGGCCGAACCCGGTGCAGGTAAAACCACTCGCGTACCGCTGGCATTACTTGATCAACCTTGGTTGGCAGGGCAAAAAATCCTATTACTCGAACCGCGCCGCCTTGCAGCGATGAATGCGGCTCGTTTTATGAGTCAATCACTCGGTGAGGCAGTGGGGCAGACGGTTGGCTACACTATTCGTCATGAACGGTGTGTGAGTGCCAATACCCGTATTGAGGTGATCACCGAGGGGGTGCTGACGCGCCGCTTGCAGTCTGATCCGACGTTGGAGGGGGTGGGGCTGGTCATTTTTGATGAGTTTCATGAGCGGAATTTACATAGTGACTTGGGCTTGGCATTGAGTTTTGATGCCCAACAGGGATTACGTGATGATCTAAAACTGCTGGTGATGTCGGCAACCTTGGATTGTGACGCGATTGCTAGTTTACTCCTCGATTGTCCCGTGCTGCACTGTGAAGGGCGCAGTTATCCCGTTGAAACGGTTTACCTTGGCGATGATAGCACTCCGTTGGCGCGTCGAGTGCTGAAGGCGGTTGTCCAAGCCGTGGCTGAAGCGCAGGTNNTGTTGGTTTTCCTCCCCGGGGCGCGCGAGATTCGCAATTGTCAACGGTTGTTGCAAGAGCGTTTTAAGGATGATGAGTTGCTGGTGGCACCTCTTTATGGTGCGTTACCGTTTCAACAACAGCAGAATGCCTTACAGTCGAATACGATACGTAAGGTGGTGTTGGCGACCAATATCGCTGAAACAAGTTTGACCATTGCTGGTATTGGAGTGGTGATCGATTCGGGGCTGGAGCGGCGCTTACT
>MAXR01000321.1:4442-4766 GCA_001751155.1 Desulfuromonadales bacterium C00003068
TGGCTTGGTGACGCGGCATATCTCCGCTGCGAGTGCGATTCAGCGTGCTGGCCGTGCCGGTCGTGTGAAAGCGGGCCATTGTTATCGGCTGTGGAGTGAAGCGGCGCACAGCGGCTTGCTCCCTTATGCGCCTGCTGAGATCAGTTGTTGTGACCTCACTGGACTGGTGTTGGAACTGGCATTGTGGGGGCTGACCGATGTGGAGCAGTTGGTGTGGTTAGATTGTCCACCACAGGCACACGTGTCGGCGGCAACACGATTACTCACCTTGCTCGGCGCGCTGGATTCTCACGGGCGGATCACTTCACGTGGCAAGCAGATGGC
>MAXR01000322.1 GCA_001751155.1 Desulfuromonadales bacterium C00003068
GGATCAACTACTATTGATTGATGATAACGCTATGAATCTGGATACCCTGTTGGATACGCTGGGTGATCGTTACGATTTACGTGTCGCGGTTGATGGTAAAACCGCCATGAATCTCATTGACGATGGTTATTGTCCCGATCTGATTTTACTCGACGTAATGATGCCGGATATGGATGGCTATGAGGTTTGTCGTCACCTGAAAGCAAAAAAAGAAACCTGTGATATTCCCGTCATCTTTCTCAGTGCCTTAGACAGCAATAATGATGAAGCCAAGGGATTGGAGCTTGGTGCCGTCGACTATATAACCAAACCTTTTTTTCCTGCGATTGTCTCTCAGAGGATCAACACTCACCTAGAACTGAAACATCATCGCGATAAGTTGCAGAATCTGGTGGCGAATAAAACCCAACAGTTAACCGAGGCCTACGATGATTTAAAAAAAATCCATGACCAGATGGTCCAGCAGGAAAAAATGGCATCTCTCGGTCAGTTGGCTGCTGGTGTTGCTCACGAGATCAACAACCCTGCCGGGTTTGTCTGTAGCAACATTGTTTCATTGGAAAAATATGTTGGTCGCCTGAGTGAATGGGCGCTGTTTGTCGAGCAGATTTTGCCATCGGTGGATAATCCGGAAATTGTTGCCCTACTGCAGGAAAAAAAACGCACATTGAAACTCGATTACATTTTGGACGACGTTAAAGATTTAATCAGCGAATCAAAGGATGGCATTGAGCGAATTACGGCGATTGTGCGCAACATGAAAAGTTTTTGTCGCGCCGAAGGTGATACCTTCAAATCGCACAACGTGCACGACTGTCTCGACAGCGCCCTGAGCATCGCCCATAACGAGATCAAATATAAAGCCACCGTCAAAAAAGAGTACGCGGAGCTACCGCCGGTTTACGTCCTGCCGCAACAACTGGGGCAGGTGTTTGTCAACCTGCTGGTCAATGCCGCTCAAGCTATTGAACAGCAGGGAACCATTACCATTCGCACCAGTCATGAAAACGAATGGGCGGTGGTGAAGATCTGTGACACCGGCAGCGGTATCCCCCCCGAGCATCTGCAACGACTGTTCGAACCTTTTTTTACCACCAAGGAGGTTGGCCGGGGAACCGGTTTGGGCTTGAGTATCTGTGCCGACATCATCCAGAAACATCAGGGGACGGTCACCGTAGACAGTACCGTTGCTAAAGGAACTTGCTTTACCATCAAGTTGCCATTGGTGAAAAAGCGTGAAGGCTAGAGACTGCCTATGCATTTTTCCTGTGTGTTCCATGGGTGCCATCATCAAACCAGCCCCCCCCAAACAATAAATAGGTAAAACCAGGAAGCAAACGCTTTATGAATGTGCGACATAAAATATTCCTGCTCCTCAGCATCATTTTACTCTGTTCGATAATGTTCTACGTCTGGGTCTCCGCTCGGACGGATAACCATCGTTTAATGACACGGCTTAACCAAATGGGCAAACAGGCAGAGCATACCTTTAGAGCCGAACAGGATGCCACCGAATTGCGCATGCTGCAAATTGCCACTTTCGTTGCCAACGACCCCCACACCCAGCAATTATTTTTGCAGGGTAAACATGCTGTCGAGTCGGAAGGTGGCGGCGGTGGTGGCGTACGGGCCAGCCAGATCAGGCAATTGTTATATGAGCATGTGCGCCAAAGCCGGGATGTGTTGGCACAGCAGTTTAACTTCAGACAACTCCATTTCCATTTAGCCCCCGGTTCACTCAGTTTTTTACGTGCCCATAAGCCGGAAAAATTCGGTGACCGGATGGACTCGGTGCGCTTCACCATTGTTACGGCGAATAGCACACTTAGGCCCACTACTGGCTTTGAAACAGGAAGAGTGGTTTCGGGCATCCGCGGCGTAACCCCAGTTTTCGCTATAGACAGTAAAACCAATGAAAAAATCCATGTCGGTGCTCTGGAAGCCGGCACCTCCTTTACCACCAGTCTTACCCTGTTTCATAAGAACCAGCCATGGTTGAATGCAGCGGTACTGCTCCACAAAAAACACCTTCAGGCCAACATCTGGCCCGAATTTCTGGACAGGATGTTGCTAGAGCGGCCGTTTATCAACGGTTTTCGTGTCGAAGGCACCACGTCCCCCCAGATTGATAAATTTTTAACCCGCAATGACTTTGCCAAAACTTCAGCACCCTCTGAGCCCCACATATTGCGCGACAAGGAGCTACACTACAATTTCATTTCCTTTGCTCTACGTGACTTCCGTGGAAAGACTGACCCACAGCAAGCCGATGCCGGTCGGATCATTATTTGGCAGGATGTCAGTTCAGAGTTTGCCGCCCATCACCACAATATCCGCAATTTAATCATCTATGGATTTCTATTGTTTGCAGTCATCGAAATTCTGTTGTTTTATGGCCTACAGTTGATGACTCAGCGGTTGCAAAAAGAGTTGGAACGCACCCGTAAACTTGAAGCCGTTAGCGATAAAGCGACCCAAGTTATCAGTCATATTGACCAGTCGATCGATCAGCCTCAGCTGCAATTGCAGCAGGTGATCCAGGAGCAGGTAGATGATGCCGTCAAGGCGGTAGATGCCGGTTTTGGTTTATTTATAAGCTCAACAAAAAAGAGAAATGAGTATCGAATACTAGCAGTCTCCGACATGGTTTGGTCAACCATGTCAGGAAAAAAGCTCTCTGAGCAAGCGCGCAACACCATGCAACAGCAGGGATATTTTCCGATAAAATTGACGGGTAACCTGTTAATAAAGGTATTACAAAGTACACAGCCAGTAATTCTAACCAACAACGATTGCAAGGGATTTGTTAGCAGTATTTTACCGCCGGGACATCCGACAATTAATAATCTATTGTTGGTTCCGATGACTGCCGGAAAGTACGGATCGGGCCTACTTATTTTGGCAAATCGAAAAAATGGCTTTGGCATGGATGAGCAGATCACTGCCAAAGCTTATGCGGCTGCAGCTGCATTGATTATGCATGCTGACCTGCGTGAGGTAGCCCGACTGGCTGCAGAAGAATCATCCCGCTTGAAAACTGAATTTTTGGGCAACATAAGCCATGAGTTACGCACACCGATGAATACGATCATGGGGATTGGTCAGATCCTCGCTGAGAGTCAGTTGGATGATCGACAACAAAGGTTTATCAAAAATATCAACCTGTCGTCCATAACGATGTCAAATTTAATTGATGACATATTGATGGTAACAAAACTTGATGATCTGTCCAAAGAAGAGCTTACCATCAAAGTGTTCAGCCCAACGCAGTTGCTAAACCGGGTTAGCGATAACTTTGCCATCGAAGCTAAAGAACGGGGAGTAAAGATTAACACTGAATTTTCAGATCAACTGCCAATAGGGGTGAATGGTTATCCGGCCCAGGTGGAACAAATACTAAATCTATTAATGGGCAATGCAATCAAATTCAGCCATGATGGTGAGGTAACTTTGGCCTTAACAGTGCTGAAAATGGATGATGACGTAACAACGCTAAAAATTTCAGTCAGCGATCAGGGTATTGGCATTGGCGAGCAACAACAGCAACTGATTTTTCAACCATTTTATCAAGTTGATGGAGCAAAAACACGCCAATACGAAGGTAGCGGACTGGGCTTAACCATTGCCAAAAAAATCTGCAAACAGCTCGATGGTGAGTTAACCGTTGAAAGTGCCATAGGTCAGGGGAGCCGCTTTACCATTCAATTAAAACTCCAGAGTGTCGTACCCACCGCCGAGGATTTGTCCGCTTCGGTCACGGGGGATGACAATACCGCGTTTAAAGTCGAGACGGCAAGTGTCTTGCCCTTGGGATCGTTAAGCGAAATAGCTCAACTGTTACACCTACTGGAAGATCCGTTGACCAAATTACAGCCGAAACCCTGTCAGGAGATTGCTCAAACATTAACCAACAAGCAATGGCCAGATCATATGGCAGAAGAGATAGAAAAACTAACGAGTTTAATTAGCAAATACCGCTTTGTTGAGGCGCGGGAGGCTGTATCCCGGATAAAGGAGATGCTGTAATGGGTGAACATTATCCAGCGGATTGACCAAGGGGGTTGTTAACATGAAGGCTTTAAAAAGAATGGCTAAAAAACAGATCAGCTTACGCAGAAAAATATTTATACTGTTTGGCGGCCTGTGCAGCCTGATCATAATAACCCTAATGCTGATCAGGATGTTTGGCGTACCCTTGATGAAGGATGATGGCGCCATCAGCCGTATCCGTATGCAAGCCCTAAAGCAGATAGAGGTGGTGGCAGACTACAAACAAACGATATTAGAAAACTGGCTTACGGAACGTCAACTCGAACTTAAACGTCTATCACAAAATAAAAATACGCAAATGATACTGCAACGGTGCCTGTATGGTCAAGAAACCGCTACAGCACCAGTTGCCAATATTGACAACTGGCACAAAGAAGATTTTATCGAGCTGTCTCAGCAACTCCAGTTTTTTGTGGCGAACAGTAGCCATGTTAATAATAT
>MAXR01000323.1 GCA_001751155.1 Desulfuromonadales bacterium C00003068
GAATCGAGATTTCGCACGATTTTTGAATCGTCTGTTGCTGGGGTTGCAATGTTGGCTCCTGATGGCTTGTTTTTACAAGCGAATCCAGCTTTTTGTCAGTTTTTAGGCTACACTGAAAACGAGCTTCTGCAACTCAAAATCACCGATATTACCCACCCCGACGATATTGAGGAGACTCTCTCTCGTCGCAATATTGCCTTAGCCAATAAATCACGTTCCATTGTCTGTGAAAAACGCTACCTGTGTAAAGATGGCACGGTGTTTTGGGCGCAATTGTCTTCAACATGGTTCTTTGATGAACAAGGCCAACCCCTCTATACTGTCCCAGTCATTCAAGACATTACCCGACGTAAAGAAGCTGAGTTGAAGATTCGTGAACTGGCTTATTACGACAGCCTGACTCGTTTACCTAATCGCAGTCTGTTTAACGATCGCCTAGAACGGGCGTTTGCCAATGCTCATCGGCTTGAAAAACCATTTGCCCTGATGTTTTTAGATTTAGATCGATTTAAAGGGGTTAACGATACCTTAGGTCATGGCGTTGGCGATGAGATGCTGTGTCAATCTGCCGATCGCTTACGCCGCTGTTTGCGTGAAAATGACACCGTAGCTCGGGTTGGTGGTGATGAGTTTGTGGTGATCCTGTCCGATTATAAACGCGATGACAACGTGCCGCACATTGCGACAAAAATTCTTGAATCATTTTCTCGGCCATTTGATCTAACCGTGCGAGAGGTATTCAGCTCAACAAGTATTGGTATTGCGGTCTTCCCCGAGGATGGTGCCAATCCTGCTGACCTTCTTCGCCATGCCGATATGGCCATGTATGCCGCCAAGGATGCCGGCGGCGATACCTTCCGTTTCTATTCTGAAGAGATGAATGCCAAGGCCGTAGCGCGCATGGACTTAGAGGGCAACTTGCGCCGCGCATTAGATCAAAATGAATTTTTTATCGAATATCAACCGCAAATTAATTTGGTCACCAATCAAATTGCTGGTGTTGAAGCGTTGGTGCGTTGGCAACACCCAAGCCTTGGTGTTATCCCTCCTAACCAATTTATTTCATTAGCGGAAGAGACTAATTTGATACTGCCGCTGGGTGAGTGGGTGATGAGGACGGTGTTTGAGCAGTGCGTTGTCTGGGCACAAAGTGGTTGGTTACCATTTCGTGTTGGCGTTAACGTGTCTGGACGACAATTTACTCAGGATGATTTTGTTGATGTTGTTTGCAGACTCATTGACGAAACTGGAGTTGACCCTAACCTGCTCGAGTTTGAGATCACTGAAAGTGTGGTCATGCACGATGTTGATGTGGCAGTTGTGACCTTAAACCGCTTGCGTGATTTAGGTATCCGTATGGCCATTGATGATTTTGGTACCGGCTATTCGTCATTAAGCTGTTTGAAAAACTTGCCTGTCAGTCGTTTGAAAATTGATAAATCCTTTATTGCTGATTTGCAAAGTAATTCAGATGATCGGGCAATTGTAGAAGCCACTATTGCCATGGCCAAACGGTTAGGTTTGGATGTGACGGCTGAAGGGGTTGAAACTGCAGAACAGTTTGGTTTTGTTCAGGGTCGTGAGTGTGATGAGGTTCAGGGCTTCTATTTTAGTAAGCCTCTTTCGGCCAACGATGTCTCCTCGACGTGGCTGGTTAGCAAAGATAAAGATTCTGATTGATCTTATTTAAGTGGTGAATCACTCTTTACAGTCGCTGTTCACCATGCTAATAAAATGACACAACAATTATAGATAAAGGCCGCTTAGCGGCCTTTTTTCTTTCACACCGATTAAACTGTCTTTTTAGCCCTTAAACGAAGACCATTGAATTGACTATGACGATACAGCGACCAACACATGTGGAGATTGACCTAACCGCCCTTGGGCACAATTACCAAATGGTACGCCAACAGTTGCCTACCGAATGTGATGTGTTAGCAGTGGTGAAGGCTGATGCCTATGGTCATGGTGCGGTAGCCGTAGCTAAAGTATTGCAGCAGCTTGGCGCTAATCTTCTCGGTGTAGCGATTGCGGAAGAGGGGGGTGAGCTTCGTGATTCGGGTATTGAGATGCCGATTCTTATGCTCGGTGGTTTTTGGCCTGGGCAGGAAGATCTTATTCTTCGCCAAAATTTGCAGGTGACGGTGTTCGAGACGGAACAGTTGCAACGTTTAGAAAAGGCGGCAAGTCGTGCGGGCTGTCGTTGCCATTGTCATCTGAAAATTGACACAGGAATGGGCCGCCTGGGTGTTCTGCCTGCTAACCTTGATGAAATTTTAGCCCAGTTTCAGAGTTCTGACACTCTTGTCCTCGATGGTGTGATGACTCACTTAGCTGTGGCTGACTCAGAGAATCATCCGTATACGGATCAGCAGTTGAAGCTGTTTTTGAAATGTGTTCAACGGGTGCGTGATGCGGGATTCTCACCACGTTATATTCATGCCGCGAACAGTGCGGCAATGTTTAGCAAGGTGACCGATGGCTGTAATCTTGTTCGGCCAGGGATTGCTCTTTATGGTGGCCAACCTTTTAGCGACCACGCATTAGCGCTGCGGCCTGTCATGAGTTTCCGCACCAAGATTGCTCATCTCAAAACTTTGCCTGTTGGGTGCGGCGTTTCATACGGCCTCCATTTTACTACTGAGCGGCCGTCAATCATTGCCGCAATACCTGTTGGTTATGCCGATGGTTACAATCGCCTGTTGTCCAATGGCGGTACTGCTTTAGTTCGTGGTCAACGGGTAGCTGTCGCTGGAACGGTGTGTATGGACTGGACTCTGCTCGATGTGACCGATATTGATAGCGTATGCGCTGGAGATGAGGTGACGCTGCTGGGTTGTGATGGCGATGAGTGTGTTTCGGCGCAGCAGTGGGCCGAGCAGATTGGTACGATCTCTTACGAGGTGTTTTGTCAAATCAGCAAGCGGGTGCCGCGCTATTATAAGACTGAGGCCGCAGCCAACGATCACGCATAACGATAGGGAGTGAGTATGGCTAATGAATTGTTACTAGCTCTTGATCTTGGCA
>MAXR01000324.1 GCA_001751155.1 Desulfuromonadales bacterium C00003068
TCGTTGATCTTTTAACAGCGGGTGCTGGTGCCCTTGTATGCTGTGGAGCAAAGATGACCTTGTTGGCAGAAAATAGTACTGATGCAGCGCAAGAGAAGCATGTACCTGTTATCACCTGTGCCGATGGTATCGTCACAGTAACTGTTGGAAGCATTGCCCATCCTATGACCGAAGAGCATTACATTGAGTGGATTGAAGTGATTGCTGATGGCGCGAGCCAGCGGGCATTTCTAAAGCCCGGTGATGAACCTAAGGCCTGTTTCACGGTGCGCAGTAACGATGTTATTGCTCGGGCCTATTGCAATCTGCATGGACTGTGGAAAGCCTAGATTCGCTATAACAACTGATAAAAACACAATAGGGCAACTACCGTACTCGGTAGTTGCCCTATTGTTTAATGATCAAATTCGTTCATCTTCAACAGTGATGATTAATTCTTGTGAAAATATCATATTAAAAGATCTGCTTTTTAAGTAAGATAGGTTCACTTTAACGTTAACACTGTTCCCATTGAGCGATAACGAATGAACCAATTGACCTGCCCAGATTGTGACCTTATCGTAGAGTTTGCACCTCTACGTGCCAAACAGCGTGCGTTTTGCCCGCGCTGCGGTCACTTGCTCACCCATCGAAGCTTCCGCGCCCTTGAACGCTCAACGGCCTTTGCCTTAGCTGGTTTACTCTTTCTAGTCCTCGCAAATATCTACCCGTTCCTCTCCTTCAGTGTCAGTGGTCAAGAACAGGTGATGACCTTACTGCAAAGCTCTCAGGAACTTTATCGTAATGGCAGTAAAGTTCTCGCTTTTTTTGTTTTGGCATTTATCATCGTCATCCCAGCACTCATCATTTTCAGCCTATTGTTGGTATTGATCCCCATTATTCTCAAGCGACGGCCCGTCATCGGCCAACAACTGTGGGCGCGTTTTATTTTCACCCTTGGTCCATGGAGCATGGTCGAGGTGTTTATCCTCGGAGTACTGGCCAGTTTGACCAAAATTGCCAGCATGGCGACCATCGTCCTCGGCCTCTCCTTTTGGGCCTATGTGGCATTCACCCTGTGTTTTCTCATTTCACTCTCAGCCCTCGACCGTTATCAATTTTGGCGTACGATCCTGCCCCAGCAATCTACGCCAGCGATAGCAGGGAAAAGTGCTGCCAGTCAGGGCTTATCTAACTGCCACATCTGCACCCTCACCAGCACCAATACACAGCATCATTGTCCTCGCTGTGGCGCAATCCTGCACACGCGGATTCCAAATAGCTTACAACGCACCGTTTCGTTACTCATTACGGCAATGGTTCTTTATCTACCCGCAAACTTTTTACCCATTACCCATACCGACCAATTTGGCAATGTACTCGACAGCACCATCATGGGCGGAGTGATACTGATGTGGGAACATGGTAGCTATCCTGTTGCTCTGATAATTTTCATCGCCAGTATTATGATACCAACGGCTAAGCTTTGCGCGTTGACGTGGCTAAGCTGGAGTGTTTCCCGCCAAAACAGCCAAAACTCCAAACAACGTACCTCGGTGTATCGCATTACCGAATTCGTCGGGCGCTGGTCAATGGTCGATGTCTTTGTTGTCGCCATTCTCGTTGCATTAATTCAATTAGGCGGCATACTCACCATCCGTCCTGGACCTGCAGCCCTTGCGTTTTCAGGGGTCGTCATCATCACAATGCTCGCAGCCGAGGCATTTGACCCTCGACTGATTTGGGATAAATTAGAGGAGAACAAGCGTGACCAATAAACAAGCAGTTATCAGCCAAAAACGGCGTTTTTCAATGGTGTGGATTGTCCCCATTGTTGCGGTACTACTCGGTGGCTGGATGGTGTTACATAACTATGCCAGCCGAGGGCCCGTCATCACCATTCAGTTCGCTAACGCTGAAGGGCTTGTCGCTGACAAAACCCATATCAAGGCGTTAAATGTTGATATTGGTATCGTCCTGAGTGTCGAAATCAATCCAGCCTTTGATGGCGTATTGGTCACAGCACAGGTCAAAAAAGAGGTTAGCCCCCTATTGCGTACCGACAGCCAATTTTGGGTCGTTCGGCCACGCTTTGGTGCGGCAGGAATTTCAGGATTAAGCACTCTACTCAGCGGGGCCTACATAGAATTGTCACCGGGGAGTTCGGAGCAAACCAGCAAAAACTTTATCGGCCTTGAAGATATCCCGCCAACGCCGGCCAACACTCCCGGAGTTCGCCTCACTTTGGTGAGTGATGACAATGCGTCTCTAACCGCTGGTGAGCCTATATTGTATCGTGGTTTCAAAGTCGGTCGGGTTGAAAAAACGATTTTCGACACCACGTCGCGTCAAATGCGCTCAGATATCTTCATTGATGCCCCCTACAACGACCTAGTCACCAGCAATAGCCGCTTTTGGAACGCTAGCGGTGTGACTGTCGATATGGATACCGAGGGCGTTCGCGTCACCAGTGAATCATTGGAAACTCTACTCGTTGGCGGTGTCGCCTTTGGTTTACCCAACGATACTCCAGCAGGTGAGGTGACTTCTAACGGTGAAGAGTTCACCCTATACCCGAACCAACAGAGCATCAATGTCACCCAGTTCCACTACAGCACTGATTACATTTTNNCTCGACATTGGCCATGTTGTCGGCATCTCATTCGACTACATCCCCAGCAACGTTCTTGAATTCGACAACAATAACGTCCCTGTCCCTGTCCTCATCCGTCTTACTCCTGCTGCTCTGATGGGTGAAGATTCCGAACAGATGCTTAAGAGGCTGCAACAACGGATTGATAAAGGGATCGATTCCGGTCTGCGCGCTAGCCTTAAAACAGGAAACTTACTCACGGGAAGCCTTTATGTTTCTCTCGATTTCGTTGAAAATGCCAAACCTGCTGGTGCTAAAACCATTGCTGAGTATGCATTGATTCCAACTGTTTCAGACAGTTTTGATCAAATCCAGACCAAGGTCAGTACTCTACTCGATAAATTTAACGAATTAGCATTGAAGCAAACAGTAGACGATGCAGGGCTGGCCTTACGTGAAGTGAGCTCAGCGGCAAACAGGGCTGAAGCGGTATTAACTCACCTTGACACCCTGCTAGGGAGTGAAGAGATCCAACAACTACCAGCGAACCTTAACGAAACGTTGCTGGAATTACGGGCTAAATTGAGCGCCATCATTGCCGATTATTCAGCGGGTTCCCCCGTTTATCATCAGCTTGACCAGAACCTCGACCAACTACAACAAACACTGTACAGCATTGAGCAACTGTCTAGCCAAGTGGATACCCAACCAAGTAGCCTTATTTTTTCAGACCCTAGACCCGCTGATTTGCTGCCGAAGGGATCACGATGAAAACCGTAACGATCGTCACTCTCGTACTCTTATTGTCTCTGTGTGGTTGCGCGAAAACGAAGCCACCACAGAACCACTATTACTTACTCAATCCGCCACAAAACCAGCAAGGTGAATTGAATACTACACCGCCAACACTGCGCATTGAACTCGCTCAATTTTTATCTCAAGGATCGTTGGTTCTTCAACTCGATGAACAACGGATTCAGCCGAGCCATTACCACCGCTGGGCCGAACCGCTAGCCGGAATGATTGAACGCTACCTGCAGCGTCAACTCCAACAGCACGATCAATCTCGGGAAAAGGTCGCCACGACCTTAGTCATTGATCGCTTTCACGGTTCACCTACAGGTGAAGTATGGTTGAGTGGTCAGTGGTGGGACGA
>MAXR01000325.1 GCA_001751155.1 Desulfuromonadales bacterium C00003068
GGAGTTCAGTTCCATTTTGACCCTGAAACGGGTCGTTATATTTTTCTCGAAATCAATCCACGCTTTAGTGGTGGATTGCCCACCGTTGTCATGGCTGGCTTTGAAGCTCCATTTAATCTATGGCAGAGTCACTTTGATCCGCAAAACCTTCGTAAAACTCACTACAAAATTGGTTTACGTTCCAGAATTCTAGGCGGTGATGCCAATTGGTTTTTGGGCCAGTTGCGCCAGGATGAATTACCGCCCGGACAACATCATCTAAGCAAAATCAACGCTGCGTTGACCCTACTATGGCACTGTGGCCCGTGGACCAAAGATGATTCATTTATGCTGATTGATTTAAAACCATTTTTGGTCGATTTCAAGCAAATGTTAAAAAAACTTGGAGCACGTGGACACGAGATCGTTAACTGAGTTGTTATTGAGCTGAATAGTGTGAATGAACTGAATGGGGGGGCTATGAAGCCCGGTATTTTTATTACATTTGATGTTGAGTGCAGCATGGGGGGAGCATGGAATGATCCGTCAATTCGTCCGATTTCACCACGTTTGGGGATGATGGGCGAATATGGGGAGAATCAGTTTGGCGTTCCACTCATCTGTGATGTACTTAAACGATCCGAGCTTCAGGCCACATTTTTTCTTGAGCCCTTCAATGAAGATCTTGGCTATCCAAATGAAACTGAACCCGTCGCCCGTTTTTTGATTAAGCATGGGCAGGACGTTCAACTACATATTCATCCTAACCATGTTCACTATGGTCAGTGCCAGAGAGGTGAATCTTATCAACGAACTGATCAGATGGCTGATTTAAGTCGTGATCAACAGAAAGAGGTCATTGTTGCTGGCGCTGATCTTTTAGAGTCTTGGACGGGGTCGCGACCGATCGCTTTTCGCGCAGGTAATATGGGCGCTTCGGAAGAGACCTTAGCGGCTCTAATTGATGCAGGCCTTTGGATCGACAGTAGTTATACCTTCCCCTATGTCGGCGGGCAGTGCCGTTTCATGGAGCAACAACGTTATAACGGTTCGAAATGGTATGGCGATGTTTTGGAGGTCGCTTTGTCAGCGTATCAACAGCCTAATATTCCTGGTCTCCATCCTGCAAAGCCTGTCGATCTGATGGGGTCGTCGTTTGAAGAATGTCGCGATGCAGTGAGGATGATTTGCGATGCTGGTGCTGATGCAGTGGTGATTTTACACAGCTTTAGTCTATTTAAGGTGCGTGACAAACAATATAACGACGGTAAGTTGAATAAAGTGGTGCTACGCCGTTTTGAAAAGTTTTGTCAGTGGCTTGATGATAATCGAAAACAGTACCCAGCAAGAACCTTTGCCGAATTGGGACAATGTGTTCGTGAAAAAAAATACCAACCTAAAGCGGTGCCACCGTGTCGAATCAATAAGCCTGTTCGCGCATTAACGAGAAAGGTTGTTCAAGGGATCAACAATTTCTACTGGTTTTAGGTTTCTTGGTCTGGTTTCGAAACTATTGGGATTATGGATTTTATTGAGAGGTTTTTATGCACCCTATCATCGCCAGAAATATTTTCCATCTACAAGAAAACCTTCTCGGTCGGCCGAGTTTTAAAATTCTGGCCGAATTACTCAACTCTGAAACTCAGTCACAGGAGCATATTCGGCAATTGCAGCTCAAGCGATTGCAGCAAACGATCCGTTCAGCCTATATCCATAGCCCATATTGGTACGATTTGATGAAGTCGGAACAGATCCTGCCAGCGTCCATCACATCACTTGATGACCTGAAGCGTTTCCCATTGTTAACTAAAGAGACCATTCGTGATCAACGTGAAAAGATGGTTTGGAAGAGTGGAGGCAAACGGATTCAACTGGTTCGCACCAGTGGATCCACGAATGAAGCCCTCGAATTTTACACCTCGTCGACCCGTGAAGCCCATATCAATGCCGCACGGATGCGCGGGCATCAATGGCTTGGTGTTCGCCGTGGTGAAAAAGAACTTTACTACTGGGGGGCACCTATTGAACTGAATAAGCAAGATCGGATTAAGCGGGTGCGTGATTGGTTGATTAATGATGGATTGACCAACGGATTTGAAGTGACCTCAGAGCGACTGAAAGGCTATTACGAGCAGTGGCTGGCGTGGAAACCAAAATGTATGTTTGGTTATCCAAGCACCCTTGTTCTGACGGTGACGATGGCAGAATCTTTGGGGCTCGATTTGAAGAGGTTGAGTCAGTGTGGTCTTGAGGTGATTGTGACCACCAGTGAGATGCTTTCTGATGTCGATCGTCAATTAATTTCTGCTGGTTTTGGTGTGCCGGTTTACGATTCTTATGGCTTGCGCGAGGCGGGTTTGATTGGTCATGAATGCGAGCACGGCACAATGCACTGTATGGATGAACAAGTCATTCTTGAAACGATCGATCCCGTGACTCTTAAACCGACGGACGGTGAAGGTGAACTGGTGGTGACCAATCTTGTTAGTCCAGCTTTTCCAATCATCCGCTACCGTACTGGCGATATTGTCACCCTGTCGAATAGTTCCTGTCCCTGTGGCAGAAATCTTTCCTCAATAAAGATAAGTGGTGGCCGTGCCGTTGAGTTTGTGGTGACGAAAGCGGGGAAATGGGTGGTCGGCTACTCGTTTATCTATATTGCTCGTTCGGTTAAAGGGATTGTTAAGTTTCAGGTTATTCAGCAAAAGTTGGGTGAAGTACGGGTCAAAGTTGTCGTGGATCATTGTTTTCCAGCCGATGGCATTGAACAGGTTAAAACTCAGGTTTCGAAACGGCTCGGTGGCGATGATCTGGTTGTTGTCGATATTGTCGACGATATTCAGCCAGCGAAATCTGGAAAATATCGTCCTGTGATCAGTAATGTTGCCGAGGCATTGTATCAGGATAGAAACTTTGAGGTGTGACAACAGACCTTATCCCGTGAATAAAGGTTGTTTCTTATGAATATGCGTCTCCAACGACATATCTTTGCCGTAATTTTTATGCTGCTGTCGCTTATTGTCGGTATTTATCCAGCAAACAGTTGGTGCGCCATTGAACCGTCACAAGTGTTAGTTCTTTACAATGCTGATTGGACGGAAGATTTGCCACTGACTGAAACAGGTCAGGATTCAAAAGAGATTGCTGATTATTATGTGCGTATGCATACCGATCCTAATAGTGGTGAAAAACCATATGTTCTTGGGCTTAGTTGTCAGCATGGGATTAAAATTATTGATGAAGTGTGTCATCTAAATCAGAGTCATTTGCAAGAGGAGAGCGACGATAATCGAGCTGGAGTTGAATTGATTAAACGGCGCTGGTTGGTTGATTCCGCTGCTCTTGAAAGTGAACTTAGAGATAGTCGTTTAGTAGAATTTGCGCTCCCCGGTGGCTCAAATGTTTGGAATGTTGAAACTCTTCAACTATGGCTAGAACCAGAGAATGGGTCCAATCTTGTCGTTGTTGAAAATGGTTTAATTGAGGTATCTGGTCAGGTTAGCGGAAACTACGGTAACGATTGGACCATACGTTTGAACGCAAGATCCTTTTTCCCCGGCAAAGTGAAAGTTCACGCCTCCTGTGAAACAGTTGATGGTAAAAAGTCGATATGGGCGGCAATTTATACAGATATTGACAATGTGACGTTCAGTCGCACTGGTAGCGATGGGCAACGCGACGACCAAAACTATCTTGAAGATATCGAATTGCCACTTAAGGCGTTTCTTGAAAATCCAGACAATTCACGCCCCGATGGTACCTTACTTAAAGATCATATCCTTTTTATTGTTGTCGCCTATGGCCTGCCACGTACCGCTACAGCCCCGTATGGTATCGCCCGAGGCGTTACCGAAAAACTGAATGATTTTGGTGCAATTATCGATCTTGGTCAACGTATTCAGCTCCTTTATTATGATGTCGAAAAGGTGGTGGGTGTGCAACCAAAGCCGTGTCGATTAGTGGCTAAGGGGCCATTTACCCCTTTTTTCTTTCGAGCACCACAAGCGTGGCCTCTCTTTGGTAAAGCAAATCCGTTTGTCCATCAGCAACTGTATCAGAAAGAAAAAAAATCATTTGTAGGTTTGCAAGATCCACCTCTGTTTAGCCAACAAAATAGAAAAAAAGATAGCGACCATCATTTATATTTTGTCATGCGTATTGATGCACCAAATCCATTACAGGCGCGTGGTTTGATTGATCGTGCGGTCTATGCGTCCAAATACGCTGGCCCTCAAATGGGAATGACATCAGGGCTGTTGCAGCCGCAACAAAAACAACAACTTGGTAAATCAAAAATTGGCCAGTGGCTTTTGGAAAAGGGCTTTCATCATCTTTACAATACTGGCAGAAGTAAATGCGCCTTGGAATTTTTCCATTTAGCACCATCTAAAACCTACTTTAATCGTGATCCAGTATATCTCCCCGGAGGGATAGGGGGAACGGTGATCTCGCACAATGGTTGGAATCGTGGTGAAATGTTGCAGGATCTATCACGTGGTGTAACGGCGACGATTGGTGCCGCTAGAGTTTATGGTGGTGCTCCGCATATTCATAATAAAAGTTGGTGGGATGATGAGATTCTCTATCCATATCTCATTCAAGGTAGAAGCCTCGGTGAAGTTTTTTTGATGAATCAAGTACACCTAGGCTGGATTGCAACTTTCGTTGGTGATCCACTTTATCGCTTGCCAATAATTCCTGTTAACGATGTTTCGGTACCTACGTTTGATGAAACTTTGGATGTTCATGTTTGGACCAAAGAGGGTGAAAACAATGAAAAAGAGGTTTGGTTGATGGTCAACCTTGGCAGTACTCCTAATGTGCCAGAAACAGCTCAACTACGAGCTAAACTGGCTGATATAACCACTGTTGTTTGTCCGACTTTTGAGTCACAACCTTACGGACGTTTGGGGACGGTCACTGAGGTTTGTGGCCGCACTTGGCAGTTGGAGGTCATTGATCCATATGGGAATCGTTGTGTGAAGGATGTGTTAATCCAGTGTGACAACAGCACTCATTAGATTGGGGTTTCGAGAATAGTGGTTGAAATTGTACTGAATAATTTAAAAATTAGGTTAAGGCACTTTTAATTATCTGATTATCGGTTAGTTTTAATAGAACAAGCTGGTTTTTTAAATGGTGTGTCGTCACTGCTATTGATTTTAAGAATGATTTATTTAGCGAATTGTTAAGGTGAAAATTTGAAATTTATGATCGCAGTTGACTGTGAAGGTGCAGCCTGTGTTGTCGGTGAGCCAGGGATGTCACTCAGCAATTCGAGTAACATGGCGTTTGCTAGGGAGCAAGCGACCCGTGAGACAAATGCTGCTGTTCGAGCACTTTTTGATGTCGGCGCAGAAAAGGTTGTTGTTTGGGATAGTCATGGAGATGGTGCAAATATTCTCTTTGATCAATTAGATCAACGCTGCGAAATACTATTAGGCGTGGGTTTTAATCGTCGTTTCCCTGAGCTTGATGAAACTTATTCTGGGGTATTGATGATCGGTTATCACGCTATGGCGGGAACCGTAAATGGGGTTCTAGCGCACACTTACAGCTCAGATGCTTACCATGCCATTCGCGTCAACGGTATGGAGGTTGGTGAGATCGCGCTTGATGCGTCGGTGGCCGGCGAACGGAAGGTGCCACTTATTTTTGTAGCCAGCGACGACAAAGGTTGTGCCGAGTCGCTCGAATTTATGCCCTGGGTTAAAACGGTAGAAACCAAAAGAGGCTTGGGGCGCCATTGTGCTTATAGTAAACATCCGGCGGTGGTTGAAAAACAGATCTATGGAACCGTTTGTGTGGCGGTGGAGGAGCTAGCTCAAATGAAGCCATTTTTGTTTAAGAATCCAGTGCAGATTGAAATTCAATTTGAACAATTTATTCAGCTTCTCAAGGCGCGAATTCGTCGACAGGGATGGTCTATGTCTGGACTGAAAACGCTCAAGGCATTGTTGCCGAACATGCTGGAATGGAAGTGTTGATAAATGGTGAACAGGTCGTTTTGTGGACTTTTCAGTTATGAGAGATCTGATTTTTTGACCGTATAAAAAATATCAGGAAACCAAATTTATTATGACCAGTGCAAAAGTTATTACTCGTAATCTGTTTGCCAACTGGATTGGCCATGGAAGTAATCTTGTGGTGATGTTCTTTTTGTCGCCGTTTATTGTCCACACCCTAGGAGTTACACAGTATGGGGTTTGGCAGATTCTGACCGTATTAACAGGCTATATGGGGATTCTCGATCTCGGGGTAAGGGCAAGCACTGGGCGATATATCATCCTTTATCTGGGCAAAAAGGAATTTGATAAAGTTGATGAGACCATTCGCACTGGGTTAGGGATGTACACCGCTCTCGGCGGATTAATTTTTCTTTCAGGGTGCATTCTCGGAGTTTTTTTCCCCGTCCTTTTTCCTTCGGTGCCGCAGGAGTACCGTTTTACCGTGGCTATCCTTTTGCCCGTGTTAGCGGTAAATATCTGGATTTCAGCTGTTCGCACCGTGCTCTCCAGTGTGTTGTCAGCACATGATCGTTTCGATCTTGCACGTGGTTCAGATCTGGTGATGCTGGCGGTAAGGACCCTTGGGACGATTTTCGCTTTGATTTGGGGTTTTGGTCTGGTGGGTTTGGCTGTGGCTGTTATTGGCTGCAACATTGTTGGCTTAACGATTAACTTTTTTCTGGCTCGACGCGTTCACCACGGTCTGTGTTTATGGCCACTGTTATTTAAAAGGGAGCGAATTAGTGAACTGTATCGATATGGTCTCGGGGCTTTCGCCATCGCTATCTGTGGCAAGATCATTGGCCAAACGGACTTAGTCCTTGTTGGTAATTTGATCAACCTTGAGGCGGTTGCCATATACAGTGTTGGGGCGATGTTGCTCTATTACTCCGACACCCTTCTTGGTCAGATCACCACGACTTTGTTTCCCCCACTGCAAAGGGCGATCGCAGCGGGTGAGATGGATTCGGCACGCCGACTTGTTTTTAGGCAGGTTAGATTATCGATGGTTTTGGGCCTGTTGATGTATGTCGGTTATTTTACTTTTTGTGAATCCTTTATCAACTTGTGGATGTTTCATCCCGATATTTTTCCTTTGGCGGCGGTGAAAAGTGCAGCACAGGTGATGGCGATACTGTCCTGTTCAAAATTGTTGACTCTATTTGGTTTTGGCAGCAGGACGGTTCTCGCAGCAACTGGCCACATTGGTTTTGCGGCCAAAATGACGGTTGTTGAGTCACTTACGAACTTGTTGCTTTCCATTATTTTTGTTGTTGTTTTCGATCTTGGTCTTATCGGAGTGGCTTTAGGTACCTTGGTTGCTCGTTTATTAACCACGACAGCAGTATTACCTTTGTATGCGTGTAAGAAAATGGGAATAAATGTTTGCCATTTTGTCACTGAAATTGGAGGACGAGGAATTGTCGCAGGAATGTGTTTTCTCGTGGCGGCATCGAGTGTTCAGCGACTTTTACCCAGTAGCAATTGGCTAGAATTTTTTATACAGGTTGCCGTCGCGGTGGTGTTGTATTGCCCAATCGCTCTTTTGTTTCTTGTGCCGCGTGATGATCGGAAAATTATCTTCACTAAATTTCGTAACACTGTTCAGGGGAATGTTTGAAGAAATAAAAATTTCCTCAAATTTTGTCTTTATAGGGATGCCATTTATTATAAAAAGAGGTGGAGGTTCTTTGTATGAAGATAGCTGTTTGTTTCTCTAATTCTGCCGTTGATTGTCGAGCTGCTGTCGATAATATGACGAGCTCAATGAGCCTCACTAGTGATCAACGGGCTGAAGTCGCTGTTGTTTCAGGTGGTGCCATCGGCTTTGTAACGGGCACCGAAGGGTTTTCTGCAATCCCACTACAGAGAAAAAATGAAAAGGGTAATATTCTTCTACTAAGTGGCGTTCCGATCTATCTGCATGGCTCTCTCGATACGAAACTCGATGAAGTTTTGTCAGGTGATTATAGTCATGCGGCTCGTGAACTACAGTCTTTGGATGGTGCTTTTGTTGCGCTTTTTTGGGATGCGGAAAATAATAAACTGGTGATCGTCAATGATTGTCTTGGCATTCAGCCCCTCAATATTTTTAGCGATAACGATGTGGTTTTGTTGGCCACCGAGTTAAAGGCTTTTCCTGCCAGCGGCTATGTTGATGTTGAACTGGATACGGTGGGATGGGGTGCTTT
>MAXR01000326.1 GCA_001751155.1 Desulfuromonadales bacterium C00003068
TGAATATGGAGTTGGCGGACAATATTGCCAATGGCAGCGGTATTTACTTTATCGGTGTTAAATTCGCGAGCGACAAAACGACCAAGTTGATTGATCTCATCAAATATAATGGTCTGCTCATCTGGCTTCATGTCGAAGATTTCACATCCCTCTGTTTCTGGAACGAGGATAAACCACGGCACCAACGAGTTGTTAAATAATAACAGGTGGCTGCGACCAAAGGTGCCAAGAGTTATGCAATCGTTATCAAGGTGTTGATTAAGGCTAAATGTGGTCATGATTTTGTCCTCTGATAAACAGTTCGGCTCGCGCTAATTATTTAAATAACCCTTTGATCAAGGTGTCTGCTGTTTCCTCTAGTTCTGTGTTACTGCCCTCAGGGAGGTCAAGGTCGTCAATGAGCTTTTTTGCAGCGCGGTTGGCTTCAACTGAGGCAGCATCCTTCGCACCGGCTTTAATACCGTCAATGCTGGCTAAGTCACCTTTGAGCATACTGGCGAGGGCAGGAGAGAGGCTGCCTGAGTTTTTTGCTACAGCATTGATCACCTCGGTGACAATATATTCGACCAATTCAGGCATCATCATGCCACCCTGCTGTTGGCCGATATTGGTCAATTCGATGCGCGGAATGGTGAGGCTGACATCACTTAATTTCGTGCCGAGTGCCTGGATTTTAGCACTGACGGCGATGTCGTCAAGGATCAAGCGATCAACAACAAACTTTTTGCCACTTTGACTTGAAGGGGTTGATGCTGGAGCCTCAGGCTGGGTTGCTGGCAACGATGATTTTGATTGTGGAACATTACCGAGCAGCGCTTTGACGTTGGAACTTTGGCTACTTTGTTCAAGGCTGAGGTGGAGACCCACAAACGAGATCTCAGAAATATGGATGATGTCTGACATTAACGTTTTAGTGTCAATATTAACTTTGCCTTGCTTAAGAACCATAAACACGTTGTTGCTAAAGCCTTGTGGGTTGGCGATTGAAAATCCTGACAAGGTGGTGCTGCCACTTAGGATCGAGATATTAAGGTCATCAACTGTGGTTGCCACACCTAATGCTTCGCTGCCACCAAACTCAATCGCTTTTTTTGCAATAGTATCAAGATAAAACGTTGCCGCACCAATAACCACTGCTGAAACAACGACAATGAGCACAAAGAGCTTAATAATAAATTTCATCGTGGACTCCTGAAAAGATAAGTGGTGCAGGCCGTTTAACTTGCACTGCGATGCAAGGTTTGACTGCCTACGCAATAAGGGTAGACCAAAACTGGAAAGTCATTGTGTTAGTTCTTTGTTAAAATAGCAGTTACCCATCTTCAGCTCAAGTAAGAACCGCTAACCTGATAATTGCATTGAGGTAGTGTCATTACCACCTTGCAGCGATTTAGGTGATGCGATATATTGCGCCAGTAATTTTAACCAAACTTTTAAATAGGTCAACCTCAAGGAGAGAAAATAATGATTACGGCAATCAGCCCAATTGATGGGCGCTATGCGTCAAAAGTGTCTGTTTTAACCGATTGTTTTTCAGAATACGCTCTCATGCGCAATCGGGTGAAGGTAGAAGTTTTGTGGCTGTTGGAGTTGTGTGCAGAAGATGGTATTGCTGAGTGTCGCGCGTTAAGTAGCGATGAGCAAGCAACCTTGCGAGCGATTGTTGATAACTTCACCCCTGAGCAAGCCCAAATTGTTAAAGATATTGAGAGTGAAACCAATCATGATGTCAAAGCGATTGAGTATTACTTGAAGCGCCAACTTGACACGACGTCGATGGCGGATATTACAGAATTTATTCACTTTGCCTGTACCTCTGAAGATATTAACAATATGTCACATGCGTTGATGTTGAAGGATGGTTTGAGCGCCTTAGTTCCTCTTCAGCAACAGATTGAGGAGAACGTGGCTCAGTTAGCCCATGAGTTCCGTGCTGTATCGATGCTGGCTCGTACCCATGGCCAAACAGCTTCACCGACTACAATTGGTAAAGAATTGGCGGTGTTTGTTGCCCGCTTGAAACGGCAAAGTACCTGTATCGCAACCGTTGATATTTTAGGTAAGCTTAACGGTGCCGTAGGTAACTTTAATGCTCATTTGTCGGCCTACCCCGATGTCGATTGGCCAGCATTGGCACAACGAGTGATAGAGGACGGTCTTGGTTTGAAACAAAACCTATTTACCACTCAAATTGAACCGCATGATTATATGGCTGAGTTGTTTGATGCCATGGCGCGCTGGAATACTATTTTGACCGATATGAATCGCGACATGTGGACCTACATCTCAATGGGTTATTTTGGTCAAAAGACTATCAAGGGGGAGATCGGTTCTTCCACCATGCCACATAAAGTTAATCCTATCGATTTTGAGAACTCTGAGGGCAACAGTGGCCTTGCGAATGCGATGTTTGGTCATCTCGCGTCTAAGTTACCCATCTCCCGTTTGCAACGTGACCTGACCGATTCAACTGTATTGCGTAATATGGGGGTTGGTTTTGGTTACAGCATGATCGCTTATCATTCGGTGTTGAAAGGTTTGAGTAAGTTGAAGTTGAACGAGCACAAGCTTGCTGATGATTTAGATCAGGCGTGGGAAGTGTTGGCTGAGCCAATTCAAACGGTGATGCGTAAGGCTGGTATCGAAAATCCGTATGAAAAACTTAAAGAGTTGACCCGCGGCCAGAAGATTACTCAAGAGATCATTCGTGATTTCGTTGAAGG
>MAXR01000327.1 GCA_001751155.1 Desulfuromonadales bacterium C00003068
GCGATACCACTCATACCAATACCACCAATGCCAACAAAATGGATTCGACGAATTTTCCCGTACATAGCTTATTTCCGTTTCTGCACCAGCATTTGGCACTCATGAAGAATGAGATCTGCGGCCCCTTTTGCCCCGAGTGACTGGGCCTGCTTGCCCATCGCATCTAACCGCTGTTGATCGTTGAGTAATTCGATAATGGTGCTCGCTAACGTCTCACCATCCAATTCACTTTGTGGTATTAAACACGCCGCCTCAACATCGACCATCGCTTGAGCATTACAGGTTTGATGATCCGCAGCAGCTTGTGGGAATGGGATCAACACCGAGGGTCGGCCACAGGCCGCTAACTCCGCCACCGTGGTGGCTCCTGAGCGACAGACAACCAATTGACTCTGCGCATAGGCCGTGGCCATATCATCAATAAATTCGACCACTTCGACCTGATTCAAACCACGATCATTGTAATCCGTTACCACATCAGCCATCGAATTACGACCAGTCTGATGAATCACTGTCAGTGTCGGAAACACTTCCAGCACCTTTGGCAACGCGGCAACCATTGCTTTATTGATAGCACTCGCGCCCTGACTGCCACCAAAGACTAACAGTTGCGGTGTTTCACCACGCCAAGGACGACAGTTAAACATCTGCTGACGGACGGGGTTTCCCGTTAACACCACCGCTTTGCGGCCAAAGCCTTTTGCCCCCTGAACCATCGATAGACAGATACGCCCCGCCCACAATGAAGCCACGCGATTGGCTAAACCGGGGATAGCATTTTGTTCATGCAGAACCACGGGAACACGTGTCAATCCCGCAGCAACCAATGTTGGCAAAGAGGCATAGCCACCAACACCGATCACCACATCAGGCTTAAACTGTTTTAAAATTCTCAGTGCCTCACGCGTACTGCGCACCAACTTTGCCAGCACCATTATTTTTCGAGTAAATGATTGACCAGCGAAACCACAAAAGTCAACGGTTTCGAGATCGAAACCTTGAGGTTCAACCACCCGACTCTCAATACCCTGCGGTGTGCCAACAAATAAAATTTCCGCATGCGGATCCTGTTGCCGAGCCTGTTGGGCCATCGCTAAAGCGGGGAAAATATGTCCCCCCGTGCCACCGCCGGTAAATAGGTATTTCATCACTGAACCTTTTCTACTGAAGCAGAAATATTGAGTAACACCCCTATGGAAAACAAGGTACACAACAAACTGGTTCCCCCATAGGACAACAGCGGCAAAGCGAGTCCCTTATTTGGCACCATGCCCATAACAACAGCCATATTGGCAAACGCCTGTAAGCCAAACAACAAACTAATACCGAATGCTGCTAAGCGACCAAAACCATCGTCAGATTGCCCCGCCACCCGTAAGCCGAGTAGCACCACGCCAAGAAACATGGTGATCACAATCACGACCGCCACAAAGCCAAGTTCTTCACCGACCACTGAAAAAATAAAATCGGTATGCGCTTCAGGCAAAAAAAAGAGTTTTTGCTTCCCCTCACCTAGTCCCTGTCCGGTAAGACCACCAACACCAAACCCCATCCAACTTTGGATAATTTGAAAACCAGTATCTCTCGGATCTTGCCACGGATCCCAAAAAGCCATGATCCGTTGACGGCGATACTCTTCGTGCATGATCAACCACCCCAACATCGGAATGGCCGTTAATACGCTAAGCGTCAAATAGCGCCACTTAGTCCCTGCAACCAATAGCATCACCCCCGTTACAATTGCCATGGTGGCTGAACCACCGAGATCACGCTGGGCGAGCATGAGGCTGAGCAACACCATCAACACCACCATGTAGGGGACAAAACCATACTTGAACTCTTTTAGGCGGTCCTCTTTTTTGGTCGCCGAATGAGCGAGATAAAAGATCAACGCCAGTTTCGCAGCTTCCGAGGGCTGAAAGGTAAAGCCTAGCATCTTAATCCAGCGACTTGCACCACCCGCCTGATGACCAATGCCGGGGATAAAAACGGCAGCCATCAGTAACGTACATACTACCAGCAAGGGGACCGAAAGTCTCCGCCACCAATGATAGTCGATCCGCATTGCTACGGCTAAAACAAATAAACCCAACGCCGCAAACACCCCTTGGCGTTTCAAAAAGTAAAAACTATCGTGATATCTTCTGTCAGCCATAATCGAGGAGGATGAATAGACCATCAGTACTCCGAAGCAGGCCAAAGCTACGGCTAGAATCAGAATGGTTGAGTCGTACTGGCGTTTCATCCCCTAATCCTCATCATTCAGATGTGAACAACAGGCTGGGGGGGGATCGGTTAACGCCATCACCGCAGCGGAAAAGATTTCACCGCGCTGCTCAAAGC
>MAXR01000328.1:0-7008 GCA_001751155.1 Desulfuromonadales bacterium C00003068
ATCTAAACGATTCGCCCCTTTGATCGCCGAGCCCTTATCTTCAACCCTGCCCCAGCCGTACCCAGGGATAAAAATTCGGGTATGCGGGCCGATATGATTCCAATCCGCAGCGATGGTACCATCATGCGCAAACCACATCCACGGCAACAACAGTCGGTGCGGCAACGTCCACGGATGGGTTAAGGTATTGCCTGACAATAACCCTGAGTAAGGTTGACGTGGCTCGGTTCCCAAAGCGGTGCGGCCAGTATAAACATCGCCCTTATCCGCTCCAGCAACAAAGTGACGATTCCAAAAATCGGGAAAGTCACGTGACCACGAACAGCACGATGAGCAATTACAGTAGGCGGTTGTTTTATACGTCTGCTGCTTGGGGGCAGCACAACCCGTGACACATAACAGCAATATCAATGTAAATAAGATGCGCACAAATAAATCCTTTTATTTTTAAATAACACGTGTAAATTAACGACTATACGGCACTCTACAATGCAGCCGAAGCTCTGTCCATGCTCGATTCATAGCGAGGAGTTCAAAACCATGCAAGTTGAAGACGATAAAGGGTGTTTTGTTTGCGGTGATGATAATGCTCACGGCCTGCACGCAACCTTCGAAGTTGACAAAAAAAACCAAAGCGCAAGCTGTCACTATACTATTCCGCAACAATTCCAAGGCTGGAAGAACGTTGCCCACGGGGGGATTTTAGCCACCCTACTCGATGAAGTGAGCATCTATGCCTGTCGTAGTATCACCTGCAACGTGGTCACCGCTGAACTTTCGGTACGCTACAGAAAGCCGGTCATGGTTAACACGCCACTTGTGTTGCGCGCTAAAATTGTTGAAACAAAAAAACGTTACTTTCTCGTTGAATCGACCATCGAAGTGGACGGCAAAGTCCACGCTTCAGCCAAAGTAAAGGTCTTCATCTGTTAAACATACGGCTCTTTGTTGTCCAGTCCACCGTTAACATGCTCATCTCAGGCTGAGTAGAGCACCAAACCAACCACCACTAACTATCTGATTCCTCGTAAGTTTAACGTATCAAATCAAGGGACAACAACAATCCTTCGCTGGCGGCCATTTTTTAATAGCAAAGCCTACGGCGTTAGTGTATTGTTGCGCGGTTTTGCCTACTTATATATGTTTTAAGGAGATTTACCCGAAATGAGCGACCAGATCAGAAACATTGCTATTATTGCCCACGTTGACCACGGAAAAACGACCCTTGTTGACGCTATGCTACAACAGTCGGGAGTATTTCGCTCCAATCAGGTCATTACCGAACGGATCATGGACAGCAACGATCTGGAAAAAGAGCGCGGTATCACCATCCTGTCAAAAAACCTCTCTATCGAATATGAGGATGTAAAAATCAACATCGTTGACACCCCAGGTCACGCCGACTTTGGCGGTGAGGTTGAGCGTGTTTTGAAGATGGTTGATTCAGTTCTGCTTCTCGTTGATGCGTTTGACGGCCCTATGCCTCAAACCCGTTTCGTGTTGAAAAAATCTCTCGATCTTGGCCTTAAGCCAATTGTTGTTATTAATAAAATTGACCGCCCTGGCGCTCGACCTGAAGAGGTGGTTGACATGGTTTTTGATCTATTCTGTGAGCTTGACGCTACGGAAGATCAAATGGACTTCCCCATTGTCTATGCCAGTGCAAAAAACGGTTACGCCCGCTATGAGGCAACCGATGACAACATGGACCTCAAGCCACTGTTTGACGTCATTCAGGACAAAGTTCCGTCACCCAAAGTTGATGTCAATGCGCCATTCCAATTTTTGGTCACTAGTATCGACTACAACAATTACATTGGCCGTATCGCAACGGGTAAAATTTTTAACGGCAGCGTTAAGGCAGGCGACACGATTGCTCGTATCGATAAAGATGGCAACATCACCCGTGGCCGTATCTCCAAGCTTGTTGGCTACCAAGGGATGCAACAGGTTACTATAGAAGAAGCCTTCGCTGGCGACATTGTCACCATCGCCGGTTTTGATGAGATTAAAATCAGCGAGACTCTCGCTTCGACGGTCGACCCACAACCACTGCCTTACGTGAATATTGATGAGCCAACGCTGGCGATGAACTTTATCGTCAACAGTTCACCCTTTGCAGGTACTGAGGGTAAGTTGGTCACCTCACGTAATATCTCTGAGCGTTTGCAAAAAGAGTTACGTACCAACGTTTCACTCCGTGTTGAAGCGACTGACAACACTGACACCTTTAAAGTTTCCGGTCGTGGTGAGCTTCACCTCTCTATTTTGATCGAAACCATGCGTCGTGAAGGGTTTGAGTTAGCGGTATCAAAGCCTGAAGTTATCCTCAAAGAGGAAAACGGCCAAAAAATGGAGCCATTCGAGTACTTATGTATCGACGTACCCGAAGAGTTTCAAGGAACAGTTATCGAGAAACTTGGTCAGCGTAAAGCGGAGATGATCTCCATGAAGCCAATGGATGGCAACAACCGCCTTGAGTTTAACATCCCCGCTCGTGGCCTAATCGGTTTCCGTACTGAGTTTATGACCGATACCCGTGGTACAGGCGTATTGTCACATAGTTTTCTTGAGTATGCACCATACAAAGGTGAGATCGAAGGCCGCAAGAATGGCGTACTGATCTCCATTGATGCAGGTGAAACAGTAGCTTACTCACTGTTCAACTTGCAAGATCGTGGCACTCTCTTTGTTAACCCCGGCACTAAAGTGTACGAGGGGATGATTATCGGTCAGAACGCTAAAGAGAGCGATATGATGGTTAACGTGCGTAAGGGTAAAAAACTCTCTAACGTCCGTTCATCGGGTACTGACGAAGCGATTCGCCTAACACCACCTCACATTCTAACTCTTGAGCAAGCTCTTGAATATATTTCGGATGATGAGTTGGTTGAGGTCACTCCTGAGTCAATTCGCCTGAGAAAGAAAATTCTTTGTGCCAATGATCGTAAGAAGAGCGAAAAAAGTAAATCGGCTTAATCGCTGAATTGACACGTTAATACTAAAAAAGGGACAGACCATGCGGTCTGTCCCTTTTTATTTTCAACCAACACTGAAAACACCGATTACCACGCTGTTATGATTCACCAAGTCCTTCAGAGCACAAATCCGCATCCTCATCGATCTCTTCATCACCACCTTCAGGAGTCAGTTCAGCCACTTTTTGAATGATCTCTTGCAACCAAGCAATCTCATCAGGGACAAACTGTTTTTGAAACTTCGTGCCAACATTGAGTGCCCAGTTCAATTTCGGCGGCGTCATCTGTGCAATGGCATCACCAGAAACAATCACGTAGCACACCGACTCATCGGCCCACGCCAGTAAACGTTCTTTGGTTTCAAACAGCATCAGATAATCTTCGTCTTCGGCACTTAATACCAACGGCACAATACTATCCTTAGCAGTGATCTCCTGCTCGCCCTTCGCGCCCTCTTCAGCGTGAACAGGGATATAAAAATCAGAATTCAATACCAAATCATAATAAGGAGCCTGGTTTTTATCATCCTCAACAAACAGTTCGAGGGCTTTATCTAACTCAGTCATGCGTAAACCTTTCTATCTATGCGAGTCACAACCTGTGATACGGCAAAAAATACCCAAGTATTCACACGGCGATGTCAACCATCGGGCGATCCTACTTGGGCAATAAAACATGTTTACCTTAGGAATTTCCAGCTAAAAATCTATTGAGCTTAACACTTGCTACAGCTCATGCACCAAAATAAAGTCGTTCGCTGCGCGTGTACCATGGCAACCGATACAACCATCGAGCTTCCCTTGCTTAAGTGTGGTGCCTGTAGGACTATATTTAGCCCAGAACCAATCACCATCAGCAGGATTATAACCACGCACCTTGTACATAACCGTAATCGCTTTGAGAACATTATCATTACCGTAATTTTCTTTGACTTCAATGGTGCCGTACTGAGCGGGTGCGCCAACTGACATCAAGCCAGTCTGATTAACAAACACCTTATGCTGTGGACCATGGGGCGCGCGACCATCTTGCATCCCTTGGTGATCACTCCAAAAACCCCAACTTTGATACAGTGAAACTTCCGAAATATAACCCCAAAGCGAATCGCCATCGGGCTCTGGCATCTCATCAGAAGCCGTCAATACGGTACATCCCATCAACAAAATCGCCAGTAAGAGTCCGAGTATCATTTTTTTCTGCATAGTGTTCCCCTTTTACGTGTGAAGTTTTGTTGAAAAACAAACAACATCTAATAAAAATAACACAGCACAACGCAATGGCAACTACAGTGAAAGAATAACACGCAGGGGAAAAGCTACAAAAAATGGAACAACGAAAAGATAAGGATATAACTTACAATTGAAAGCGCCGTCGACATCACCACAATTGAACCAGCAAGTTCAGCATCACTGGACATCTGTTGAGCCATAATATAAGTGGCTGTTGCCGCAGGAGACGCCGACATCAAAACACCAACATGGAGATCAACACCTGCTACGCCGAACAGAGTCAACAACACTGCTGCGAGTAACGGCATCCACAACAGTTTAATACCCGTTGCCATTGCTGCAACAACAAGATCACCACGCAGTCGCGCCAATGAAAATCCGCCACCCAAAGCAAACAACGCCAGCGGCAAACTCATACCCGTAGTGATCTTCAAACTGCGCTCCAACACCACCGGTAACGGTAATTGAAGGTAACTCCACAATAATCCAGCAAATGAAGCAATAATAAGTGGATTCGCCAACACCTTCCCCGCCATCGGTAGTAGTCGCTTAATACGACTCTGCTCGCTACTCTCCTGCTGCGGGCCTAATAGCGCAAGTACGGCTAAAAAGTTAAGCACCGGCACCAAAAATCCCATCAACACGCTAGCGCGAGTAAGGCCATCATCGCCGTAACCATTAAACACAATCGCAAGGCCGATATAAGCGAGATTACCGCGAAACGATCCCTGCGAAAAGGCACCCAACTTTTGCGGTGAATAATGGCGCACTACGCCATAACCATAGCTGATGATGCAACTGAGAATAATTGCCAGAGTTGCACCAGCAACCAGTTCGAAGTTAAAATTAACACTAAAGTCAGCAGTGGAGATTTTATAAAACAAAAGAAGTGGCAAGCAGATATAGTAAACAAGCGCATTGGTTTGTTGCAGGAAAGTGTCATCGACAATGTTAATGCGACGCACACCCCAGCCTAAGGCGATGACGATAAAAACAGGGAACACTATGTTTAGAATTTCGATAACCATTTAAATTGATTAACATAGTTATTAAGGAAAGGCAAAAGGCAATATTATCAAGATGGCCATTTAAAAAATGGACTGTCACCATGCTCTTCCTAAACAGTCAAACTCTACTTACTCCAATTTCACATAAAACAATATTGACATTAACTATGTATAGGAGTATTTCTATGCATGCAATTGAGACTCATTCTCTTTACGTGACAAAAGGAACGACAATGAAACTGGATGTATTCAAAAAATTCTTAACTGAGCGTGGCTTAAAAATGACTCGCGAAAGGCAGGAGCTTTTTCAACAAATACTTGAGTTTGATGATCACTTTGATGTCGATAGCTTACTTTTCCAGTTGAAAAATCGAGGACTTAAAACCTCAAAGGCAACCATTTATCGGACGTTACAATTACTGATGGAAGCGGGATTGATTCGAAATATTAGTCTCTCACTTTCTGAAGCACGCAGCCCTCGTTACAGTGTGTGCTCAAAACTACGCGCCTACGATCACTTAATTTGCACAGGTTGCGGTAAGGTGACCGATTTTGATAAACAGGAGGTGTGTAAAACGTGTCACAGCGTTACAGCTGAACACGGTTACAAGCTAGAAGCGCATAGTTTGCGTATTTTCGCCCTCTGTCCAGACTGTCAGGAAAAAGGGCTAACCAGTTGTTAAGAAATTTATTGTCATCTACCTTGTGCAAATTGTGATGACTCATCATATCTAAGGAGTAAATGAATAATGAACAGTACAGATATTGCTATTATTGGCGGTTCAGCAGCAGGCTTGTCATCCGTCGCAGCGCTATTACGCCGTCACCCAAATAAAAAAATCACCATGATTCGCAATGTCAGCCAAACGGTTGTACCATGCGGTATCCCCTATGTTTACGGTACACTTAAAACAGTGACGAAAAACATTGTTCCTGACACGATGATGGAACAAGCGGGGGTAAACATCATCAAAAAGCATGTCAACAAGCTCGATCGTGAAGCGAAGACAATTACCTTTGACGATGGTGAAACCTTAAACTACGAAAAAATGATTTTAAGTACGGGATCAAAACCGTTTGTCCCCCCTATTCCGGGTGCAACACTCAACAATGTTTTTTGCATTCAAAAAGATCCAGCTTATTTGCAAAACATTTATGAAGCTCTTGATCCAGCTACGAATATCGTCGTCATCGGCGGCGGCTTCATTGGTGTTGAGATGGCGGAGCAGATCGCCAAAATGGCTGACCACACCACGGAAAAAAACATCCGTTTAGTTGAGATGATGCCTCGCTGCCTGATGCTAGCATGTGAAGAGGAGTACTGTGAGGTTGCCGAAAAAGAGTTACGTGAATTAGGCATTGAGGTGATGACCAACAGTCAGGTTAAGGCGATCCACGGTGACACGCAGGTTACAGCGATCGAACTCGCTAACGGTGAGATGATAAATGCTGATGTGGTTGTCATTGGCATTGGCGCAGCACCCAACATTGACCTTGCTGTCGAAGCAGGACTTACCGCCGACCCACGTAACGGTGTAGCGGTAGACGCCTATCTACGAACCAATGATCCCGATATCTATTCTGCTGGCGATTGCGCCAGTAAGTTCTCCTTTTTATCGGGTAAACCCAGCGGGATTCGACTAGCGTCTATTGCCGCCACCGAGGGTACTATTGCCGCTGGCAATCTTTACAACCCGAAACCACGTAAAACTCTTGGCGCGCTCGGTGCTTTTGCCACCAAAATTGGGACACGCAGTATTGCCGCAGCCGGACTAACAACACAAGCAGCGAAAC
>MAXR01000328.1:7020-10298 GCA_001751155.1 Desulfuromonadales bacterium C00003068
AGTGAAACTGTTGTTCCGCAAAGACAATCAACAAATTGTTGGAGGTCATGTGTGTGGGGGTGATTCATCTGCCGAACTTGCCAATGCGATTTCAGTTGCCATTCAGGCTAAGCAAACAGCTCACGACTTATCAGTGATGCAATATGCTACCCATCCACTATTAACAGCATCACCGGTGATGTACCAATTGATGGTCGCTGCAGATAACGCATTGGCTGCCACAGCTCAATAATTCCACGCGATAAGCACAAAAAAGCCAGACTAAGATACTTAGTCTGGCTTTTTTTAGTTATAAAATCCAAAATTAATTGGTCAACAAAGCACTATCTTCTGGCTCTTCGTGAACAAGTCGAAGTTCTTTTTTCTTTGGGCTAATCTCACCACTAAGGATTGATCCTGACTCCACTTCAAGATCGTCGGTACTTACAGTGCCATCAATGCGACCCGTTGCTTTAACCTGTAATTTTTCAACGGTCAGGTTACCAATAATCTGACCGTAACAAACACAGCTAGTAGCCACCACATCACCAAGAATTTTTCCCGTTGCGCTAACAATGAGATGATCACCATTTAAATTGCCATCAAACTGACCATCAATACGCATGGTATCTTTAAAACTCATATCACCAGTAATTTCAGTTCCTTCACCGAGAATCGTGCTGATCGCATCGGGATTACTTTTTTTTGTGGATGAAAACATAAAAACTCCAGTGTAGAAATAAAGAATTATTCGGCTAAGTAAGTAAACGAGTAAGGGTTGATCGCTTTACCCTGATCACGAATTTCATAATGAAGATGTGGCCCTGTTGAACGCCCCGTATTGCCCATGGTTCCAATCACATCGCCACGAGCAATCTGCTGCCCTCTTTTAACCAAAATCTTATCAAGATGACCAAATACGGTTACAAAGCGATCACCATTGGCGACCTTAACCATATTACCGTAACCTGAAACAGCACCGCGACTTTTAACAGTGCCACTGGCGGTAGCATATACCTTGGTACCAACGTAATGAGCAATATCAATACCGCTATGAAACGCTTTTCTGCCATTAAAAGGATCGCGCCGCGCACCAAAACTGGAAGACAAATAACCTTCACAGGGAATGCCAAGGGGCAACGTCTCAACAATATCCATTAATTGCTGCGAAACGAATAGGGCATCCTCACTACCATCACCAAAATCGGACATATCCGCAATATAAGGGCCACCACTGTTCAGGTCACCTTCAGTTGCTGGAATTTCAATACCGACCTTGGTTAGGATCGATTCAATTTTCGAACTGCGTTCATTTAGGTTATTGACGGCGTTACTCAGCAGTTCCTGTTTTTCAGTTTCCTGTTGGCACACTTGGGACAATAATTGGCTATTTTGCGTAGAAAGTCGGTGAACGTCACTTTCTAGCTGAATCAAAATGCGCTGCTGCGCTAAAGAGTTATACGATAGGTAGAGTGAAACAACGAGTATTACGCCGACAACACTTGCCGCCACGGCTAATGCTTTCGCAACGCGCTTTTTGACCACCATTGAGCGTGATCGACCATCGCCTGCGGCGACAATAATATGAATGTTATTCTCCATGCAAATCTCTTTTCATCTCTACATATTAAAATGGAGTACAACACAATCACCACTTAATTTTCATTAACATTGCAACAAAAAGCCGAAGATCAATCAAAACGATCAACCTTCGGCAGGAGTCTACATAAGAGCAGATCTATAACGGCTCAACACAACTAGGAACTGCCAAGAGTAAACACAACGTTTAATTAGACTTTGAATGCATTTTTGTCTTTAACAACACGGGGCCGCCCCTCCAATGAGCAAACACAAACCACAGTCAAAACATTAATTATGTAGATCAATTATTACCAATATGGTATTTACTCACGATATCAGTACCCACAATTACTCAGTAAATATTCTTAATAAATATAGCTATTGCATTTACCCTACTAACAAATTAAACCATTTTTTTCATTCTCACCATTCCTGCATCAAGTAAACTTCAGGTACGAAATCGGAGAAAGTTTTACCATTATGAAATTGCTTAACGGCTTGGCTAATATTGGGATTCGCAAAAAGCTTGTCCTGATCATGCTTATTACTGGTTTTTTCTTCCTGATTGCCGTCGTTGGCATCATGACTCCCCTTTTTCGCTGGAACCTCACGCAAAATTTAGAGATTCAACAAAACAGCCTACTAACTTCTATCCAACGCGAAATCGATAATAAAATCACCACTGCCGCAACCCAGCTTACTGCCGTCGCAGGGATTCTACCTTTTGAGGCGCTGACGAACTCAACTCAAGCACAATTTTTCCTAGAAAATCGTGTCGGCATCGGCGCCATATTTGACCACGGCCTCTGCCTTTTTGACCATCAGGGCATACTCATCGCTAACACTGGCAACAAAATTTCAAGTACAACCGAACAACACCATATAAACGTTCCTGCATTTCTACACAGTAGAAATGCAAATATTGCAACAATCTCCACCCCCTTTCGCTCCCCCGTGGCCCCCCATCACCCTGTGGTTCAGTTTAATGCACCAGTACTGAATCACGCTGGCGAACGGATTGGCACTCTTTCAGCTGGCATGCGCCTTGACGGTGACAATCTGATTGGTTCGATTGCTAAACATAAAATAGGTCAAACAGGCTATCTCTATCTTTACAACCATGATCGCACCATACTGGTACACCCCGACCCAACACGTATCTTAAAAAAGGATGTTCCTGTTGGAACCAATCAACTGTTCGACAAAGCGCTGACACAATGGGAAGGGACTGGTTTTACGGTCAACTCCCGAGGTTTAGAAGTCATCGCCAGTTTTAAACAGCTCACCAGTGTGCCATGGATCTTATCCTCAAACTACCCTGTAGCTGAAGCCTACGTACCTGCTAACAGGGTAACGGTTGCACTAGCGATCATCGTCCTACTCCTCGGCATCATTGGCATGACCATCACGTGGTTCTTCCTGCGCTCGGTTACTAACCCCCTCGCTCAACTCACAGAGCACATACAAAATGTAGATCACCTTGAAAATGAGAAGCGTCAATTTCACTCAAAGAAACATCCATCGCTAGAAATTCAGCTACTTTCGGCGAGTTTCAATGCCATGATCACCGAGCTTGACCAGCAGACATCTCAGCTTGAAAATGAGATAACGGTTCGCAGACACGCTGAAAAAGAACTGTTGCAGGTTTCAGCACAACATCAGCAAACGGCGAGATTACTGCAAAACATCTGCGATAATGTTCCCGATTTAATTTGGGC
>MAXR01000329.1 GCA_001751155.1 Desulfuromonadales bacterium C00003068
AAAATAAACAGGCCATTGTCGGGATGCCCCTTGCGGGTATCCGGTTAAGGGCACACCCCAACATAAACCGTGGCAATACCAAACGTAAGGTCGTGATGACGGACTTCAGCAAAACCAGCATCGGTCATCATCTGCTTAAACTCAGATTGCGGTGGAAACTCGGCAACGGAATCAGGTAGGTATTTATAGGCACTGCGTTGCGAAATAAGTCCACCAATAAATGGTAGGATTTTGTGGAAGTAGGTGGTGTAGATGGTTTTGAACAGCGGGTTTGCTGGGGTTGAAAATTCTAGAATAACAGCACGACCGCCAGGTTTAAGCACCCGACACATCTCTGATAACCCTTCTTGGCGATCGACCACATTGCGAATACCAAAGGCAATGGTTACACCATCAAAAAGATTTGACGGGTGTGGAATGGCTTCACATGGGGCATTGACGAGCATAATCCGATCGCGATATTCCGACGCGGCAATTTTCTCCGCCCCTTTGAGCAGCATCCCCTGGGTGAAATCCTCGCCAATGATCGTTACCGAGTCAGGTGTTCGCGAGGCAATTTCGAGAGCGACATCACCTGTTCCCGTTGCCACATCTAACACCATACCATTCGGTGGCACGCGCAGTTGACCGACAGCAAAGCGGCGCCAGCGACGGTCGATCCCCAGAGAAAGAAGGCGGTTTAATAGGTCGTAGCGTGGGGCAATATCATCAAACATAGCGCGGATTCCCCGCCCTTTTTCGGATAGATTGAACATGTTGTGCTCCTAGAGTGAACTAAATTATCAAAATTCTGCGATTTTTTTACCATAAACACCAAGAGAGTGTCAGTAGTTTATTCGTCGGCTTAATCTTTTGGATTAATCAAAATCTTTTTTGGATCGGTTATCAGGGTGCCGGGTAGTTTAAGAGTGCGTTTGAAAATGTTGAAAACCTTTGTCGAAATTGAGCTGAGCGGCAGCATCTCAACGGTTGGGTCTGATGAGGGCCCTGACACTTTGAAGTGGGTGGTGATAACGGCCTGTTCCTCGCCCGCTAAAATCCATCCGGCGACCGGAATGTGTTTGACAATCGTATCAACGGTGCCGAGGGGTTTAATTGCCATAATAAGATCGACATTGTGATTGATCAGATTGTGCTCGCCAATGACCGACACTCCCATGGCAGGGCTATCAATCGTTAAATTTTCACTGTGTAAAACACCACGATCAAGGGTGATGTCGCCAGTTAGTTTGCGAAAAGGCATCCCCTCTTTGTCCATGTCGGGCAGTTTTAAAGAAAAAAGTTGGGCGACATTGAGGATCGAAAACGCCTTAGAGAGAGTTTTAAATTGTCGCAGTACGCCATGCTTAATAGTGAGATGAAAGTTGCCCAGGCTGCCCTCCAGAAATTGAGAGCCGATCGGGCCTTGGATGGTGAAGTTGCCGCTGAGGGTTCCTGTCACCAGACCAACGTGACGAAGGAGTTGTTGATATCCTTTGTCGGCGTTGATGTTGAAAAGCTGTCCTTCAATTTTAAGCTGAGAGCCATGTGTCGTTGCTGAATTATGGGTGACGGTGACCACTCCAGATCCCGTGCCCTTATCTGCTTGAAAGTGGAGCGGCTCAACGCGTAATTGGCCTGTTTTATAGTGGATGGTACCGCGAGCGTGTTGAAATTCAAAGCCGCTGATAACCCCTTGGCCGACGTGGGCTTTGATGTGGATAAATTCCTCTGTGAGGGGCGGGCCTTGATGGGATGTTGTCGTATGCGGTTTTGCCTCTTGATCACTCCACAAGGCAATGATTTCGTTAATGTTGGCGTAGGGTGCATCAATATCGAGCTCAAGTAGCGGCCCCTTGAACAGCAGTAAGCCATTCACGGTGGCATGTGTCCCCTGCTCTAGGTCAACACTGGCATCGATGAAGTCAATCCCTTTAGCGTGAATCGCAATGGTACCATCGAGGTTGTTCAGGCGCATCTTAGCCGAATTAAAGACCAGATCTCTGGCACTGACGCCATCGCCTTTAGCATGGATTTCCGCTACAGGGTGGCGCAGGTCCTTGATGGTGGCACTGGCTGTCATGGGTGAATCGCCAAGGATAAGGGTTAGCTGTGGAGCCTGTGCGCTGAAATTTTCAACAGCGATCGTGCCATTGATGTGGTGGATGGCGGCAATAGCAAATGTCGGGGAGATCGCGCAGTCGTTTAGTTGTACTTGGCCTGATCCTGTTATTTGGCCGGATCGTTTTTCGATGTGGTAATGGGCGGAAATTTCCCCTTTCAACTCCATTTGAGTCAAAAGGGGGATCTCTTGGCTAATTGTTTCGAGTTGATATTGGGGTAACTTCAGGTTAACCTGAAAGATGTCATTACCGGCATGATTGGCTGAAAACAAGACGCGGTAGCCGGGGAGTTGCAACTCACCTTGATTGATACGCCAGCTGTGATCTGTACCGGTGGGTGGTTGCCATTGAAATGAAACACTGCCCGCCTGTTTGACCGTTTTCTTTAGCGCCCCAGCCAAATTAATCGACCACGGACTGACGTTTGCCGTGACCACCCACATGTTGTGCGGTTGTTGAGCCATCTTGACCTGAATAGGCCCCTGAAGCGAAATCTTATTGTGTTGGTATGTCAGCGGGGTGGTGCTGAGTTTAAGCTGGTTATCTTGCCACAGGATGTTCGCTGTAACGTCGCGGCCATGAATCTCTTGAAACGCTAATTCTGGCTGCTGAATGCGGACTCGCCCTTCGAGGATATGGTTAAGATTGAGGCCGGCGAGGGGGCCATCAACGATCAGTTTTTGACAGCGAACTGTTGCCTGTTTTAATTGTGCTGGAATCTGTTTTGTTAGTGATTCGGGCAGCCACTGTTGCGCTTGATTCAAGGCGATGTTACCAGTATGAAGATTGGTGTGTAGCCGTGGTTGTGTTTGCCAGTCTTCAAGCGATAGCGACCCTGCCACCGTGAGACCATTGTAGTTAACGGTGAGCTCATCAAAGTGTAACTGGTTGTTGTCGCAACGTACTGAGGTATTAAGGCTGAGTGATTGAAGAGGCTGGTTAACGTTTGAGCCGACGATAAACAGCAGTTGATTGTCGCTGGGCACGATGGCGGTTTGTACGCTCATGGCAGAGCACAATTGGCCATTAATATTAAGTTGGATATTGACTGGTCCATTTGCGTGGTAAGGACTTTGCGAGCCAAGCTGGGAGGTGTGAAGGTTTTGTATCAGCGCCCGTAGTTGAATTGGGGTGTCAGACCATTGAGCTGTGACGTGAGGTATTTGTCCACGTAGTGAAAAAGGGGCAGCTTGAAGATTGTCCTGAACCAGTTGCCCTTTGAGCGTGATCTCGCGATTTTCATCCATCGCACCATTGCTTACTGTTGCATTAAGGTGGTGAAACTCCCATGTCTGGGTTTGTTCTGCCGTGTTGCCGTCATGAGCTGTATGCAGGCGCAGTGAGCCGTCAATGAT
>MAXR01000330.1:0-1949 GCA_001751155.1 Desulfuromonadales bacterium C00003068
GGCAGGGGAAACGGCTACACCTTAACGACAGAGGGCGTCAGCTCTTATCTATGGTGGGCACGCTGCAACGGCAACACCAAGAGATCGAGATGTTCCTTGCTGAATCATTGCGCAAGCCGTACGGAATTTTACATGTCGGTGCGAGCACCACCATCGGTAACTACCTGATGCCTGGACTCATCACTTTATTCTCGCAGCGTTATCCCGAAGCCAAAGTTTTACTACAGGTTGGCAACGCTTCGCAGATTGAAGCTGGGGTGATCTGTGGTGACCTTGATCTGGGGCTCAGCGAAGGATTTCAGATGAACCTGACCTTGACGGCGAATAAATGGCGCGATGATGAGTTGGTCATTGTGACTGGCCCTCATCACCCTTGGACTCAAGCACAACGGCTTGGGCCCGAACAGCTTCAACAAGTTGCATGGATTGTACGTGAACAGGGTTCGGGAACCCGAGATGTTTTTGAAGAAGCATTGAAGGAGCAGCAGATAAACTATACTGTTGCCATGGAGCTGGGCCATACCGAGGCGATCAAAAAAGCTGTGGAGGCGGGAGCGGGATGTGCTTGTCTTTCGCGTATAGCCGTTCAGCGTGAACTCGATCATGGCTGGCTGGTTGAAATTTCAACATGCTTGAACCTCAAGCGTGAGCTGATCCTTTTAACTAAAGAGGAACATTATCGTTCGATATTGTTTCAGACTTTTTGCGAGTGCCTTTTCAGTAATGAATGAGATTAGGAAGCGAAAAAGTTCCCCTTGGTGGCTGTCGGTCTTGGGTAGCATGTTACTAATGGCTAACAGATTGAATCCAGAGTGTTCAATTTTAATAAAAACAACACATCCTTGAGCGCATATACAATGCAACTTTCTGCAAAAAAAAATTTATCAATTTATCTTTTGATCGGCTTTCTTCAAGGTGTCGTTGCATGGGCGGGTTTCTCCTTTTGGCCAAAAGAGAGTCAACTTGCGGCCTCTTTGGTTTTAGGGATGATGACGGCTGTTGCGGTGCTCGGGTTGACGTTGCAGTTGACCTTAGGTGATCGCTTCAATCGCCAGGTTCTTTTTCTGGGACTTATCCTTGGCGTTGTCTTTACGTTGGTGTCTGTCTGGCTCATCTATCAGTTGCCCGACTTTCCGCGAACTTCCGATAATGGGGCGGAGATTTTGTTGGTCAGTTGGTCACTTTCTTCCATCCTGTTGGCCTATATTCTGATTCCATTTGTTCAAGCGTGGTCTGGGCGGAAAAATAGGCACTATAACTATACCGATCTCTACCGCCATAGCTGGGATAACTTTTTTGTGTTGTTGGTTGCGACGATATTGACCGTTGCCTTTTGGTTGTTGATTGTCTTGTGGGCTATGTTGTTCAAGATGGTGGGTATCCTGTTGTTCAAGGATCTGTTTTTTAACCCATTATTTATTTTTATCTCTTTGCCAGTCGTCTTATCTCTGGGTATTCGTATGGCACTGGTACATGAAAATATTATTGGCGCGCTGCGAAAAATTGCTCTCTCTTTATGCTATTTTTTGATGCCTCTTAGTGCTGTCATTACCATCCTCTTTGGTCTCAGCTTACCGTTTACGGGTCTGCAACCCATTTGGGATACGGGGTATTCAACCCCCATTCTCCTGTGTTTGTTGGGGGCCAATATCCTATTTATTAATGGCATATTTCAAGATGGGTCGACGCCGCCTTACCGTGGTGGATTGTCGAGACTGGTAGAAATCGCAACCCTTAGTATGCCAGTATACGCGGCCATTGCTATCTATTCTGTTTACCTGAGGATTTCACAGTATGGTGTAACGCCAAACCGTTTCTTTTTGATGGTATTGGTCGGTGTTGCCCTGTGCTACAGCTGCGCTTATACCGTGGCCGTTTTTCGACGTTCACAGATGTGGATGGGATCAATACGACAGGGTAATGTCTTCATCGCATTACTCATTTCTGCT
>MAXR01000330.1:1996-2611 GCA_001751155.1 Desulfuromonadales bacterium C00003068
CGACTGCTGATTTTGATTTTGGTGCATTGAAGTTCAAATTAGGACTTCCCGGCCACATCTATCTGCAACAGTTAAGAGACCTTCCCCCTGAGCATCCATTGCAGTCTGAAATACATGGTCGTATCTTAACCGTTGATGCGGCGCAAAGTTATTATCAGTGGAAAAACAACAAGGAGGATCAGCCGTTAGCAGATCATGTGATGATCGAAACAATTGATGGCAGCACCATTGTTCCAGAAACGTTTATTGATGGATTAGGAGCAGAACAATGCCACAGAGCAACGTGCTATGTTCTGGTTATTGATCTCAACCGCGATGCTCATGAAGAGTTGATCTTTTTCGATATGGATGAAGACTGGAGCGCACCCCAACTTTATGTTCAAATTGACAATGGTGAGTGGGTGAAACAGGGCTCTTTTGGAACCTCAATGGGGAAAAAACGCCGCCAAGAATTGATCGATAAACTTAAAAAAGAACCGTATCAAGCGGTGGACCAGCAGTACCAGTCTCTCAAGGTTGGTGAAGAGGTGTATTGGTTCAAGTAAAATTAGGTTGTTCGCTCTATGCTACAATCACGCCCTGTTGTTAGAATTATTGCCCAGAATATGTTAGAGA
>MAXR01000331.1 GCA_001751155.1 Desulfuromonadales bacterium C00003068
GTGGTGGAGGGATTGGCCCTTTGAAACCACAGCAACCGATCCCTGAGCCGTTTCCACGGTATTGGGATGCCAGGTGCTAATTCCAACCCCCTTTTGGGGGAAAGATGAGACGGAGTCTTACGATACCCGTATCCATCGACGTATTCGCAAGGCCCCATTCATCTTTTGAGTGGGGCTTTTTTATTTTCCCCCACGCCTTTTTTGCGTTATGGGAGCTGTTTGTGTCTACAGCGATTGAATTGGTTACAACTCAAACCGTCACCATCGATCACGAGCTTCGCTTGGAGAGTGGTCGTTTGCTTGGCCCACTTACCATTGCCTATGAAACCTATGGTGAGTTGAATGCTCAGGGTGATAACGCGATTTTGGTGACTCATGCGTGGACAGGTGATGCCCATGCTGCGGGTCGTCATCATGAGGATGATCGCAAGCCGGGGTGGTGGGATAACCTCATTGGTCCCGGTAAAGTCCTCGATACCGATAAATATCAGGTGATCTGTTCGAATGTGATTGGTTCGTGCAAAGGTTCAACAGGACCAACTAGTATCAATCCCGCTACGGGGCGACCTTATCGCCTCAACTTCCCCATTGTGATGGTGCGCGATATGGTGCGCGCACAAAAGTTACTGATGGATGAGATCGGCGTGACCAAGTTGGTGACGGTGATCGGTGGCAGTATGGGTGCCATGCAAGCGCTGGAGTGGGGGGTTGTTTATCCTGATTTTGTCCGCTCTATTATCCCCATCGCCGGTACAGGACGCACCTCGCCGATGGCTATCTCATTGAATGCTTTGGCGCGCCAAGCGATCTATAATGATCCGCTGTGGAAAAAGGGTAATTATAAGCCTGAACATCCACCGATGAGTGGTTTCGCTTTAGCGCGATCAGTGGGTCACATCTCGTTCTTGTCGGAAGAGTCGATGGCGTTGAAGTTTGGCCGTCGATTTTCAGCCCGCGACGGTTTGTTTGATCTGTTCGGTCAGTTTGAGGTGGAGCGTTACCTTGAATATAACGGCAACAGCTTTCCCAGTCGCTTTGATTGTAATTCGTTTTTGTATTTGGCGAAGTCGCTTGATCTGTTTGATGTAGCTCGTGAGACCGGTAGTTTAGAGGACGGTTTAGAGCCGTTGGCGTGTCCGTCGTTGTGGTTTGCCTTTAGCTCTGATTGGTTGTATCGCCCTGAACAAACCGAAGAGGTGGTGGAAGCTTTACGTCAGTTGGACAAGCCTGTTGAGTATCACCTTATCGAGTCCGATTATGGCCATGACTCTTTTTTGGTTGAACCCGAAAAGTTCACCCCCCATGTGGCGCAATTCCTTGGCCGTTTAGAGGGCTGATTTTAGTCTAAAAAAGATTGAGCTGCTTTTTCGGTTGTGGCTTTAATTTGAACGGCCGTGGTGAAAAACGGGGGCATTCGAGCAGTTTGCAACCAGCGGGCTGGCGGCAGCTGCGAATACATTTTTCGCATAGTGGATTGAATTGATCAACGTATTCTGATTTCACACTTTCCTCCTCGACATAGTGATTGCTATGCTGCCGGTTCGGTGGCTAAAATAGTTTTAGCAGCCGCTAGTAGTTCCGTGTGGTCGTCGTTAAAGGGGTCAATCTCAACCGTGATTCGATTGTCGGGTTTGGTATGGCAATAGAGCGGATCGTAATATTTCAACATCAGTTCAGAAACCAGTTCGTGCCAATTTTTCTGGCGCAACAATTCGAGCATATTTTCAACTTCAGTTATGCCCAATCGGCGCTGTAGTGACTGAATCGGTTGAATAAATGTTTCTTCGGCAAGTTCTGATACCGTATAATCTTCTAAAATAATTTGAATGCGCTTCCCGAAATCTGTTTCAAGCCATAACGTTCTTTCAGTTTGCAGGCTTTGAAAAAAACGCGCTGGTAAAATAATCTTACCAATATGACGGCTCTCCCCTTCAGTTAATGCCCAGCTCCCTTTTGGCACGCTTTGTAGGGCATCCCATAACAGCGATTCAAATTGTTTTTGCCCTGGTTGTTGACCAAGGCCGACACCACCAAATGCACTGCCTCGGTGATTGGCGAGTCCTTCAAGGTCAATTACAGGGTGGTTTTGCTGTGAGAGTTGTTGCAGCACACGTGTTTTGCCAACACCTGTTAAACCGCGCAACACCATCATGCGGCCCCAATCACCGTGATCAAAAAAATCGACGACATGACGACGAAAGGCTTTGTGGCCACCACGTAATTGAAAAGCTGGAAAGCCAGCAAGCTGTAAAAATGCGGTCATAGCTCGACTACGCAGGCCACCGCGCCAGCAAAAGATGATAATAGGACGGCGCTGGTTGGTGCGCAGGCTGTTAATCGTTTGGATTAGTTGCGGGATCTTGGGCGCAACCAGTTCGACACCGCGAATGCGGGCAATGTCAGAGCCTTGTTCTTTATATAAGGTACCAATTTCGACGCGTTCGGCATCATTAAGGATAGGGACGTTCACAGCTCCAGGGATGGATGCCTCGTTAAATTCTAACGCAGTGCGAACATCAACCAGCAGGGCGCCATCAGCGCGCCGTTTCAGGGCTGTTTCAATATCGACAATAAAGGAATCATTAAACATAGATAGGTATCATTCTTGAGTGGGGCAAATAAAAGTTGATGAAGTGTAGCAGAATGGTTACCCGAGTTGAAAGGACGATTTTCCTTAATTGGCAAGAAAGGTCAGATTTTAATTGGCTGACTGGGGTTGTCTTGATGGTGCTATTGGCACCAATAAACACCGTCAAACTGTATACAATGTAGAAAACAAATTGACACATAGTGGTCGTCGTGGTACAAAACCGCGTTTGTAATAGACATTGAAATTGGGAAGAAAGAAGGCTCACATGACCCACGATGATAAAGCAAAAAGGGCAGCTGAGCGTCGTGAGCTATATAAATCACTTGGATTTCTCTCAAGCGTTGGTATCTGCATGGTCGCCTCGATTCTTATCGGCATGGCTATGGGGTACTATCTGGATCAGTGGCTCGGAACCGAACCTTGGATGTTGTTGATTTTTCTTGGTTTTGGTATTGTCTCTGGTTTTCGGAATATTTTCATCCTGACTAACCGCGAACTGCGACGTCAGAAACAGGAAAATAGTGACAACCGTGAGCGATAACGATGATCAATTGCTGGGGCAAATAGCTCGGCGTAATTGGATTATTTTGCTCGGGCTTGTTGCTGCAAGCTTACTGTTTAGGAATAAAGATCTTACCATCGGTGTTGCTAGTGGTGGTTTGGTTGCAGTATGTGGCTATCAATGGTTACATCGCTCGCTGACAAGGGCTCTTGCTGAGTCGGGTCAGCCAGCGGTTAAAGGGTTTCAAGTTAGTTATATTCTCAGACTGGCTGCTCTGGCAGTCATGCTGGTATTACTAATTGCGGTGGTTAAAGTGAATCCACTCGGACTTATTATTGGACTTTCAGTTGTGGTGATCAATATTATGTTGACCACAGTTATGCGCGCTATCAAGTAGGGAGGCACGACTTAAATGGTACATCCTTTTTTATTACTACAATGGGTTGAACAACAACTAAACACTCACATTGGCCAGCATGTGACCTATACGTGGTTGGTTATGCTGATTTTGTTTGCGGTGGCATTCATCGCATCACGTGGAATCAAAATGGTTCCAAGTGGCTGGCAAAACCTAATGGAGAGTGTGGTTGGCGGCATTGAAAACCTGATGGTTGAAACCATGGGGCCTAAGGGCAAGACATACTTCCCATTGATCGCAACCTTTTCACTGTTTATTTTGGTATCCAACCTCATCGGTTTGGTTCCTGGAATGTACCCTCCAACAGCGGATCTTAATACCAATGCGGCCTTAGCTCTGACTGCTTTTTCTATGACCCATATCATTGGTGTTAAAGAGCACGGCATCGGCTATCTCAAGCATTTCATGGGTCCTATTGCTGTGTTGGCACCGTTGATTTTCATCATTGAAATCATTGGCCATTTGGCCCGGCCACTTTCATTATCGTTACGTCTGTTTGGTAACATGTACGGTCATGAAATTGTCTTGATGATTTTCTTTGCCTTGGTGCCACTGTTCCTCCCTGTTCCAATGATGTTGATGGGTGTTCTGGTTTCATTTATTCAGGCATTCGTTTTCACCTTGCTGGCAATGATCTACATTGCTGGGGCGTTGGAAGAGGCGCATTAATTTCGTTCTTAACGTTTATACGTTTTGATAAGTCCTATATTGTATAGGAAAAATAACCCACTTTTTTTGTTTCAAGGAGATTCACATGACATTTTTCGCATGGTGTATGATCGCAGCTGGTTTCGGTATGGCAATTGGTTCTTTCGGTACAGGTCTTGGTCAAGGTCTTGCTATTAAAGCTGCCGTTGAAGGTGTTGCTCGCAACCCTAGCGCAAGCGGTAAAATCCTTACTACTATGATGATCGGTCTTGCAATGATCGAGTCACTTGCTATCTACGTATTCGTTGTAGCAATGATCATCTTGTTCGCTAACCCATTCACCGAGCAGGTAATGGCATTAGCTGGTAAGTAATCAGCGCGAACATAGTTTTACTGAAAAAGGCACTCCCCTATGGGGGGTGCCTTTTTTGTTTATGTACAACAATTCAACTGAATGTTATTTTAACGAGACGTTGAAGGGTGAGATTGATCAATCAAGAGGCATCCAAAATGAACCATGTTGAACATTCAATTGACAATGATGCATTGCATTCCAGCCATAAAAGTGTGCTGTATTATTTTATCCGTATTTTTTTATTAACGGGTGCCATTCTGACGGGCGTGATTACGATTCTTTATAATTTAGAAAGTCATGATTTCCTCAAGCGAACACAGCTACAAGAACAGCATGCTGTTGATGTGGTTAGGCAAATTGTTTCAGGTAAATTTTCTACCATCATTTCCGATATTTCATTCCTTTCGCAACAAAACGAACTCCATACTTATCTTGAATCGGCTGATTTAAATGTTAAACGCGCTTGTGCCGAGGAATATTCAGCCCTTATTAACGCCCGTGGTATCTATGATCAGATCCGTTTTATCGATTTAGACGGTAATGAGACGGTTCGGGTGAATTATGTTGAGGGTCAAGCTGTGGTTGTCGCTGACGAACAGTTGCAAAATAAGCGCGGACGATATTATTTTGATGACACGTTATCGTTAGATGCTGGACAGGTATTTGTTTCTCCGTTTGATCTAAATATGGAACAAGGAGCCATTGAGTTACCTCTGAAGCCTATGATCCGCTTTGGTGCTCCAGTGTTTGATAAGCATGGAAACAAGCGTGGCGTGGTCATTTTAAATTATCTTGGCCAAAATCTTTTGGATGAACTAATTAGTGCTGATCGTTTGCTGTATGGCAAGATGTTGCTCCTAAATCTCGATGGCTACTGGTTGCGTGGCTTGTCAGTAGACGATGAATGGGGATTTATGTATGCCAAAGATAAGCAAAGGACATTTAAGGACGAATTTCCGCAAGAATGGCAGCAACTTAATGGCGAGCTCTCAGGTCAGCTCGTGACCCAGCACGGGTTATTTAGTTATTCGACAATTTACCCCATCCTCGATGAAGTCCATTCTGGAACCAGTTGTTCGCTCGGAATTGGTAAAGAAGCAAGTTGTGATTATTGTTGGATCCTTATGGCATATATTCCTGCTGATGTTCTCTTTGCCCATAGTGGTAAATTACTCGTAAGACTTGCTGTTTTAGCTATTCTGCTATTTCTGTTAGCGACATTGCCATCGTGGTTTATTGCCCAATTCATTTCGCAACGAAAATTGAAAGAACTTGAGTTAGTGCGGATGGCTAACTACGATAAGTTAACAAATTTACCGAATCGTACATTGCTAGATGACCGTCTGGCACAAGTGTTTCATCAAAGTATGCGCTATGACAACAAATTCGCTATTTTGTTTGCTGACCTAGATGGCTTTAAGGCGGTGAATGATGAGTTAGGTCATGATATCGGTGACCACCTTTTAATTGAAGTTGCGGCACGAATTGTTGAACAAACGCGTCGTTCCGACACGGTAGCTAGAATTGGCGGAGATGAGTTTGTTATTGTTTTAACAAAGATTGAACATGTGCAGGACGC
>MAXR01000332.1:0-205 GCA_001751155.1 Desulfuromonadales bacterium C00003068
ATCTATATCGGCGAGCCCTTTATATTGAACGCCTGAACATATCACACGAGTTGACCGCCTTGTCCTATCATTTGAGGCTAAATCTTTGGCTTGAAAATGAATATGATTTTATTCACTTGAGTGATGACATTTCTTCCGACTTAGATGCCGCCATGATGGTCAGAAGACTTGGAATTGATGGCAATAGAACACCTGATGGAATATT
>MAXR01000332.1:285-4213 GCA_001751155.1 Desulfuromonadales bacterium C00003068
TCAGATAGAAAACACCATGATATAACAGTAGGCATCAGTGCGGGAAATACCGGACTTACAATACACGCAAGCTATGATTCGGATAAGGATTCTGCTGAACGATTACGAGGCCATTGCATTAGACGTAAGTATACCCAAAGGGCTGAAAATTGGTTTGGTATAGGTTTAGATCCAGACACTGAAAAACTTAGATTTGGTCTGAAATTAAATTTTCCTTGGGAAAAAACTGATGAAATGGAAAACAGTGTCGAAGGTTTAAAAAGAAAGGCTGTAGATGCTGCGCTAGCGACAACTAAAAAAATTGGGCGCAATGAAAAATGCCCCTGTGGTAGTGGGATAAAATACAAGAGATGCTGCCTTGTATGAATCATCGAAGTATCGATTATAAGCAATATGAAAAAATGTGTACAAGAGTCCGGCGTGTTGTCCTATAGCAAGTCAATCAACTTCGCGCCTACGGCGCCGGACACAGCAAAGCTGCGCCGGTTATTGAGGCGTTATGTATCTAACGTAATCCAAGTACCGCTAATATAGGAAGATGAAATGAAGACATCNNGCTAGAGGCAGTGCTGAAGGCAGGAAAAACTGCCAAGATAATGCTAGAAGGGTGTGATACTGTATTCATAATGAAGAAAGCTGAGAAGGGTAATGAATACGAACTGTCTCAGGTTACCTCAGAGTCGTCCAACGAAGCGATGCGCAAGGCTTTAGGGAACATCAAAGAACTAATCAAGTAAAATGAATAGAAAAATCATGGGGTCTACCGTCGGATTATCTAGATGATGGGCTCCCCCTATTAAATCAGATAGATACCTCCTACCACTTAACATAAATGACAATTCCCATTCATTTTGTATTCAGAGTAAACGATTGACAGGCATATATTTCTTGTTGGATCGTGCGTTTTCACAAAAAACATCTTTTTAGTATCCAACTTCTTTTTGGTGTCGCACGGCTACAATTACAGCAGTTTGCCCGTCAAAGTGATAGAGGACAATGTAGCNNNNCCGAAATTTACGAGCCATTCACGATATTCTGGATCCATATCTTGGTCAGGTCTTCCTGCCTGTGGTTGTTTGGCTAAGATCTTTACCCCGTCACGAATTGCTTTTACGGCACGTGTTGCAGTGGTGCTGTTGTGTTGCGCCAAAAAACGGTAAAGACGTTGGACATCAACAAGTGCAGGTGGAGTCCATATCAGTCGTGGCATTTTGGTGGCTCCGTGTCTTGACCTGCTTCAAGTGCTGCCAGCCACTCATCCGCTTCTTGCAGTGTTACATGTTGGCCATTGTCTTGGTACTCATTCCAAGCTCGGATGCCATCTTGTCGGAATGCCTCGCGTTTTTCCTCTCGTTCAACAAATTGGTGAATTGCCTCTCGTACCATCCAGTGTGGGCTACGGCGACGGGCTGTCGCAAGATGTTCAATCCTCGTGCGTGTTTCATGATCGAGTTTGACCGATATTGGTTTGGTGATAGTTGTCATGACTGTTGCTCCTCTTGGTAATGATAAGTAATACTTTACCATACCAAGGTGTTTGCTGCAAGCTGGAGAGGGGAGCAGAAAATTCCGATCACATACCACGACATTCAAATTTATCATGCCATATTTTCACCTTTGTAACTCATCCACATTCTGGTACAACACCTCCTATGGAAACCTTACTCTACAAACTCATTATCGCTATTCTGATCTTTGACTACGTCCTCGAACGCGCACTCGATTGGCTCAACGCCAGCCGCATGGGGCAAGCAATCCCAGCAGTTCTTGCAGGATTGTACGATCAACAGAAGTACGACAAACAGCAGCTGTATCAAAAGACCAACACCCGTTTTTCACTACTGACTTCAACCTTCAGTTTAGTAGTGTTGCTGGTCTTTTTATCTCTAACAGGCTTTGCCAAGCTGCACGGTTTTACTGCGGGTATAACTGACAATGTATTACTGCAACCGCTGATCTTTTTCGGCCTGTTGATGCTGGCTCAAGACCTCATCAGCCTACCGTTTCAGCTATATCAAACTTTCGTGATTGAGGAGCGTTTCGGCTTTAACAAAATCACACCTAAATTGTTTGTCATGGATAAAATAAAGGGCTGGTTGTTGATGGCGCTGCTCGGTGGCGGGGTGCTGTTTTTGATCACTTGGTTTTACTATCGTACCACCGATCAGTTTTGGCTCTACGCATGGGGATTGATGGGCGGTATTAGCCTGTTTTTTGTCATGTTCTATTCAAACTTGATCGTGCCATTGTTTAACAAGCAAACGGAATTGGAAGATGGCGAGTTGAAAACAGCCATTGAGACCTTTGCGGGTAAGGTTGATTTTTCGGTGAAGGATATCTATGTGTTGGATGGCTCCAAGCGTTCAACCAAAGCCAACGCTTACTTTACTGGTCTTGGCAGCAAGAAACGGATTGTGCTGTTTGATACGCTGATCAACGATTTATCCACTGCTGAAGTGGTGGCGGTGCTAGCGCATGAGATTGGTCATTACAAGAAAAAACACACCCTGCAAGGGGTGGTGATCTCGCTGTTACAAATGGGGATCATGTTCTACTTGTTGTCGCTATTTTTAGGTCAGGCGGTGTTCTCGCAAGCCTTAGGTGCTGAAACAGCGGTGTTCCACATTGGCTTGGTGGCTTTCGGCATGCTCTATAGTCCGGTATCGTTGTTGACAGGCTTGATGATGAACCTGTGGTCACGCATGAATGAATATCAGGCTGATGCTTTTGCCAGCACCCATTTTGATGGTACGGCACTGGGTAATGCGCTAAAGAAGCTTTCGATTAATCACCTGAGCAATTTAACACCGCATCCTGCCTATGTGTTTTTTCACTATTCTCATCCGAGCTTACACCAACGACTGGTGGCGATGGCTCAATTTGAGCGTGCGGATGACGCGGCGTAGCGCTGATTCCATCTTTGCATCACCAGCCCTTGAAGGAGGGCGGCGATCAAAATATAAACGACGAGAATAGTGCTAAATGTCACGCCAAAATAGTCAATCATCAGTGGCAACAGCGGTAGTTTAATGGCGCGGGCGTAAAAATAAGTAACAATAATCCCTTCTGTTACACCCCCCTTACGTAGATCGGCAAGCATTGGGTACCATAGATACATGGGGCCGTGGCTGAGAACGCCGGCAATGACTGCAATCCCCCAACCCCTTTTTGGCCCTTGCTCTTTAAATAGCAGTGCCATCTTTTTAGCGGGCAGCCACCAGTTGATCAGGGCGTTGATCAAAACGACCACACTAATGATCGGTAAAATTTGGGTGATGATCCCTAGTGCGCGTACCAGTGATTGTTGCGCTTGCTGACTATTGGTCATAAACAGGATCACATAGGCAAGAACGACCAGTGCGAGGAAACGTACCCCCTTTAGTTTGTGCGGCTGTGGATTATTTTTCATCTCAATAGCCCCACTGTCCAGCTGGTTAAGATGGCGACTGTGAGGGTTGCTATGATTGCCAGTAGATTGCGGACAAGGGTGAATCGGGCACCGAATGCTGCCACTTCCATTGGGATCTGAATAAAACCGAGGGTGACCCAAGCGAGAATAAATGCGCTGACGGCATAGAGTGAAACTCCGTGAGCCAGTAGTTCACCACCGAGTAAATAGCTTACGATAGGATTTCCCACTGCGATAGCACCGCAGGCTGTACCGATGAGGGTGTCGATGAATGGGTTGCCAGTAAAAAAACTGACCAGTTTTTCTGGCGGCACCAGTGTTTGCATCATGGCGACGAGCGCCACAACGCCGATAATCATCGGCATCATCGATGCAAAAGAGATCAGGCTCTTCTTAAGGCCGCTGGGTAATGTTGGGCTGAGGGTGGTGTCTGTGGGTGTCATAATGTTCCAATCCGTTGCGGAGATCATGAAACAATGTCTAAAATAGTTGCTTGGTGTTATCATACTCTGTGTGAAA
>MAXR01000333.1 GCA_001751155.1 Desulfuromonadales bacterium C00003068
GCTTAATGGTCAAAGCTGGGGCCGATGTGTCGGTGGTGATGACAGCAAGCGCTCGTGAATTTGTTACGCCACTGACATTTCAAACCTTATCGAGCAATCCTGTTCATAGTGACCTGTTTGATCTATATCAAGAGAAAGAGATTGGCCATATCTCCCTTGCTGATGGCGCAGACTTGTTTGTCATTGCGCCCGCTACGGCCAATGTTATTGGTAAAATCGCTGGCGGCATTGCCGATGATCTATTGACGACCACCGTCATGGCGACGCGTGCTCCAGTACTGTTTGCCCCCGCAATGAATGTGCACATGTACGAAAACCCCATCTATCGCCGTAATGAGAAAAGCTTACGTGAGCTAGGCTACCATTTTATCGATCCTGCGTTTGGTGCTCTAGCGTGTGGCTATGAAGGGCAGGGCAAGCTTCCTGATCCCGAAGCCATATTTGCAGCGGCGCAAGGTGTATTGGCACCGCAAGACCTTGTTGGCCAAAAAATACTGGTTACAGCTGGGCCCACACGTGAGGAACTTGATCCGGTGCGCTACTTAAGCAATTACTCTTCAGGTAAAATGGGTTATGCCATTGCCAGCGCAGCGGTACAACGTGGTGCCGAAGTGGTGTTGGTGTCAGGGCCAACGTTTTTGTCTGCCCCTGCGGGTGTTGAGTTGGTTCCTGTCGTTAGTGCTGAACAGATGCGAGCCTGTGTTTTATCGGCATTGCCTAGCGCAACAGCCGTTGTCAAAGCCGCGGCGGTAGCTGATTATCGGCCGCTCAACATTGCTGAGCAAAAAATCAAAAAAAATGATGCTGAGTTGACAATAAACTTAGAAAAAACCACTGATATTCTTGCTGAAGTTGGTGAGAAAAAACAGGGGCAGGTGGTGGTTGGTTTCGCTGCGGAAACAGAAAATCTCCTTCAGCATGCCAGTGATAAGCTTAAACGGAAGAAACTTGATCTGATTGTTGCTAACGATATCACTCAAAATGGTGCTGGATTTGACGTGGATACCAATATTGTCAAACTGTTGCATGCCGATGGTCGCGTGGAAGAGTTACCCCAACTGAGTAAAGATGAAGTGGCACATCAGTTGTTAGATCGCGTGGTTGAATTACTAGCTGTCAAGGTTGATGGTCTCGCAAAAACGAAATAGATGGCTAAGCCATCACGGTTGTTCCGCTAGCAGATCGAGAAGTTCGTGTGGTTGGGTGATGGAGTGACGAAATTTCTCTTTCAACTCGACAATTAGTTTCGCACTTTGCTCTTTAGGCAGTTTGCCGTCTAACCATAATTGATTTAAATTTGTGCGTAATTGGTTGGCAACATAGAGGGCTCTTTCTCCGGCAGGGTCAGCTTGACGATAAGGGCTTACGGGATCACTGAGAATACTAATTATCGCATTAAGGGCCAAGTCGAGGTATTGTTCGCGTTCGAGGATACTGACCTGCCAGCGCGATCGCTTGTCGATAAATGTTAGTAGTTTTCGCCAGCGCTTAATGCGGCTGATTAACACCATTGAGTTGAATAGTTGTTTATTTGTGCCAAATGAAAACAGGGTGTTTTCTAACACATCACGTAACAACTCATCGTTCTGGCTAAAATCGTATTGGGCCATATTGCGTGCTTGTTGCCAGATCTCTTCAGGTATCTGTGATTCAAAGCGGAGTTCCCAATAAGCATGTTTGAGAAACACGGTATTGTAGCTTCGCACCATTTTGAACGGCACCATATAGGAGTGAGCAATGGTATCGGCAGCAAGGTGCGATAAATAGCCATAGGCGCAGGCTCGTTGCGCATCGTTGGATGCATGAGCAAGAATTTTATCACCAATATTCCAGCTATGGCAGTGCTTGAGATAGTGGGTGTATTTTTTGCCGATGGTGATGTCGGCACTCATGCAGCCATAGAGAAAATCAGCAGGAAAGTTCGTTAGAATCTGTTGTATGTTTGCCGGTAAGCAAGAGATGTGGCTTAACAGCTGACAGCCTAATTGAAGATGGACACCAAAGCCCCATGCACAAGCATTTTGTGGGATGAGTGCCAACGCTATAATCAATAGCAATAACGTTTTGAATGGCGTTTTGAATGGACGCATGATGCAACCTCCCGATACTGTTTGTTTAGGTGGCTGGGTCGAAAAATACTTTAACGCGATCCAACTTTTATCATAAGCCATATATCAATAGACCACCAGACGAAATCAATCAATATGCCGAATACGTTAGAACAAGCAAAATATGAGCTGTTACTTCAAGCCCGATCAATCCTAACTGAACTCAAGAGTTTAGGTGTTGACGATGTTTATCTTCAGCCTGCCCCTGAAGCGTTACCACTTTGTGCCGAGGGTGAACAACCTTGCACTGGAGAGTGTCGCGCTGAAACCTTAGATGAGCTGCAAAGCTTCAATCAATGCCAAGGTTGTCCCTCGGCGACGGGGGCTCAGCAGAAGGTATTTGGTGAGGGGAATCCGCATGCTCAGGTGGTTTTTGTCGGCGAACGGCCGACAATGAACGATGTCAATGCTGGTGCTCCATTCAGTGGTGAAGCGGGGCAGCTCCTAGATAAAATTCTTTTTGCGATGGATTTATCGCGTAGCGACGTTTACCTCTGTTCTCTGGTAAAATGCGCCTCGGTACAAAATAGCCCTGCAATGCAGGATGAAGTTGCAGCGTGTGAGCCAGTACTTAAACGGCAATTAGCGACGATACGGCCACAGATTGTTGTGGCGTTGGGAACATTGCCCGCGCAGATTTTGTTGAATAAACAACAAGAGATGAGCCATATGCGTGGTACGTGGTCGAACTATCAAAATATCCCTCTGATTGCAACCTTTCACCCCAATGACCTCATCCGTAATCCCGTTACCAAAAGAGAGGTGTGGGACGATATGAAGCAGGTACAGCATCGGTTAAAACAGGATGGGTTATCATGAACAAAACAATACAATATGGTGCTTGGCTAGCGGTTGTTGTGACTCTTATTATGAGTGGTCCTGCCTTTGCTGCAGAACCAATTAAAGTGGCCGATGTCCATTACCAACTGGCACAACGTCATCTCGACGCTGGCCGACCATTTTGGGCCGTTCATTCCTACCGTCGTGCTCTGGAAACAGGGGCTAAAAACCCTAATATTCATCGTCAACTGTCACAGGTTTTATATGATTTAGGCTTTGTTGATCAAGCCATAATTGAGATGGGAAAAGCGATTGAAACAGCACCAATTAACGATTTTCTCCATATGGAACTCGGGGTCTTTTGTCTGGCTTCAGGTCGTCTGCAACAGGCACAAACTGAATTTAGTCAGGTGCTTGAATTAAACCCAGGTTTTTCCTACGGCTATTACTATTTGGGTGAGGTGTTTTACCGCCTGGGTCAATATGATGATTCAAGTATGGCACTGGTGATGGCACAACAACTTGGTTTGCCGGGCTTTGATCTAGAACGGAAATTGGTTGATCTCGGTTGGCAGTTACCTGTTAAACCGTGGGTTGAAACTACGACGGAATATTATTTACGCCGGATCACCCTTGATAGCCGGTCAACGGTTGACGAGGTGATGAAGCGTTTAGGTGACGGCGAACTGTTTGAGGAGCTAGCACGGCAATTTTCGACCGACATAGAATCTCAAAATGGCGGCTATGTTGGTGCTATTGCGTTAGAAAACATGCCAGCGGAGTTTG
>MAXR01000334.1 GCA_001751155.1 Desulfuromonadales bacterium C00003068
TCCCACAGCCCGGGCGGCAACTTTATACTGGCTTGCGGGTTACCTTTTAGCGCGTGATCAACGTGTCGGTGAGCTCACGCATGCCAGCAAAGATTTTCAATGGCTCTATTTGTGTAGTAGAGGATAACCTATGGCAAAAAAACTTGATGATCTGTGGTTAAAGGCTGCTGTCGCTGGCAGTTTGTGGGCCTGTGTTGAGATTGTTCTGGGCAGTTTTTTGCATAATTTGCACCTACCCTTTGCAGGGAGTTTTCTTACTGCTGTTGCTCTTGTTTTTCTTGTTGCTCTCATTCAAATATGGCCAGAAAAAGGTCTTGTTTGGCGTGCTGGTGTTGTCTGTGCCATGATGAAATCGCTCTCGCCCGGAGCGGTAATTCTCGGACCCATGGTGGCGATTATCGCTGAGGCGTTTTTGTTTGAAACAGGTATTCGTTTACTTGGCCGAAACAGGGTTGGATGCCTCGTCGCAGGATGTCTGGCGATGTTGTGGCTACCGGTACAAAAAGTTGGAAGACTGTTGGTTTTTTATGGTCGCGACATGATCAATCTCTATTTGGAGATGCTGGCTCATCTGCAACAGCGGCTCTCGCTGATGTGGGTTCAGCCGCCGCATTTTTTTATTGTCGTGGTTATGATCTATCTGTTGTTAGCTGTTGTTGCTGTGTCCATTGGTTGGCGCTTGGGGCAACGCTTGAAGGGGTTAAGGCCAATTATTGTCAACCCTACGCCTGAAGCGATGCCAACGAAACGGATCTCATCACCTGTTCAATGGTCATTTGTTTGGTTAATCGGCCATTTTATCGCAGTGGTTTACGGGTTATGGTTATTTTCTTCAGTACCCTTTATTTACGGCACTGTCTTTTGTCTTGGCTATAGCGGGTTATGCGTGTATCGCTACCGAAATGCTTATCGTCGTTTTTGTAAGCCCGGCTTTTGGTTTGTATTTATCTTGATCACAGTTTTAGCAGGTTTATTCTTAGGGACACTTCACGACCCTCAGTTAAGTTTTAAATGGCAGAGTATTTTGATCGGTTTGAAGATGAATTTACGTGCATTATTGCTTCTAGCCACGTTCACCGCACTCGGAGTAGAACTTGGTAATCCACGGATCAAACAGCAGTTACAGCTGCGCGGATTGGGGCAATTTTCAGCAGCACTTGAATTATCGTTTCGGGTGATGCCACAGATGTTGGGTTCGTTGATGGCACATCATCTTCCGTTGCGCTCGCCATTACAGGTTTTAGCACAAATGTTGCGCCAGATGGATAGCTGGCTGGAGGAGTTTCGGCAACAGTGTCAAAGTGATTCGGTTTGTTTACTGATTGGTGATCGCGGCTGTGGGAAAACCTCCACGGTGCAAATGTTAGTCGCTGAACTTGAATTAAGGGGATATACCGTTGGTGGCTTTGTGGCCAAAGGTCTATGGCGCGACAATGAGCGTTATGGTTTTGATTTGGTTGATTTGAGAACAAAGCAGAGTTGTCCATTGTGTCGCCGCGATGTTGAAAACGCGGTAGCGCAGCATGGTCCCTATGGTTTTTTTGAAGCTGGTCTTCAGTTCGGTGTTGGCGCTTTAAATGTTGAGTCTCTCAAGGGAGTTGATCTTGTTATTGTCGATGAGGTTGGCCCCCTCGAACTTCGCGGAGAAGGATGGGCCAAGTCGTTGACGTGCCTTGTTGAGCAGATCTCTTGCCCGATGATTTTGACCGTACGCAGTCGCTTAAGTCAGCAGGTGGTCACAACGTGGAATCTTGAACCTGTTACGTATTGGGATGCGACTCGTATCAGTGTTCCACAAATGATTGATGATCTAGATTTAAGCGTTGAGCCAGCAATTGAATCCTCTGCCGTGGTGACCACCATTTGTCAATAAGGTGAAATGGTTATGACTGATAATTCTTCTAATGCTGTTACAGCGGTGATTCTCGCCGGTGGATTAAGTCGCCGCATGGGTCAAGATAAATTGTTTCTTGATGTTGGCGGTGTTCCGTTGTTTGAGCGAGTACTCCAACCCATGCAACATCTATTTGATCAAATAATGGTGATTGCCAACGAACGTGAGCCGTTTCGTTATTACTCTTTTCCTGTGTACAAAGATATCTACTCTGGAAGTGCCTTAGGGGGCTTATTTACTGGTCTTTTTCACGCAAAAACACATTGGGCTTTTGTTTCAGCTGGTGATCTCCCTTTTGTTAATGTGGAAGTGGTCAATTATCTGTTATCATTGATCCATGATTGTGATGTTGTAGTTCCGTACAGCGAAAAAGGTGCCGAGCCGTTGTTTGCTTGTTATGCTAAAAGTTGTTTGCCCGTTATGGAGCAAGCGTTGAAAAATTCTCAATTTAAAATTGTAGATCTTTTTGATACATTAACTGTTCGGCACGTCCCTTTTAGCCAACTTGCTGATATTCGAGGGATTGAAAATGCGTTTATTAATTTAAATTGTCTTGAAGATCTCTCTCTCAGTAATCAGTTGCTGATCAGTTATGATAGCAATGAAAGGATCAAGCTATGTTTGGATTAGGTTCACAAGAGCTCATTATTATTCTCGTGATTGTTGTCGTGCTGTTTGGTGCGAAACGTTTGCCTCAATTAGGGGCAGGGCTTGGCAAAGGGATTAAGAATTTTAAAAAAGGGATCAATTCTGACGATGACGATAAAGATCAGATCGATGATTCAAACGACAAGGATTGTTGAGCTTTAGTCAGAGCGTTATCTCATTGTAGTATATCGATTTAAGGAGGTTGCATGTTTGGCATTGGAATGCCCGAATTGCTCGTCATATTAGTGATTGCGATTATCTTCATTGGGCCAAGCAAGCTGCCGGATGTTGCTCGTGCCTTAGGCCGCGGTTTGCGTGAATTTCGCCGTGCTACCGATGACCTGAAGAATAGTATCGATCTCGAAGCGCACGTTGTCTCACCTCAGCAACAACCTACGATTCATGGTCAACAGGAGCCTCAAGCAGAACCAACGGTTTCGGTGGTGGAAGTGAATGACGATCCTGTTGACGGAGACGCACCAATCGGTGACGTCATCGTGACCGATGACACTCGTTGCGAACAAGAGGATAAAAAAACAACGACAGAGTCGAACCATGACTGAACCTGAACAACCATTTTTTAGTCATATGCAGGAACTTCGCCGCCGTTTGATTGTCGGTGTCGTGGCGTGGTTAATCGCTTTCATGGTTTGTTATAACTATGCTGAGGTGCTGTTTCAGTTTATTGCTGAACCCGTTCGACAGGCATTGCCCGACGGTAGTTCCCTCGTTTTTATTCATGCCACAGAACCCTTTTTTACCTACCTTAAAGTAGCTGCGGTTGCAGGACTGCTGGTTTCCTTACCCGTTTTACTCTGGCAACTGTGGATGTTTGTTGCCCCAGCCTTGTATCCCGGAGAGAAACGTCTCGCTGTTCCGTTTGTGCTCAGTAGCTGTTTGTGCTTTGCCGCAGGAACCTACTTTGGCTTTACCTTTGTTTTTCCAGTGATATTCACTTTTCTGATCAATTACGGTATCGGCGTTAGTGATGTCAAAGCGATGCTGTCGATTGGCGGCTACTTGAGTATGTCGACTCGGCTGTTGCTTGCTTTTGGGCTGGTATTTGAATTGCCCATTGTGATCTTCTTTCTCGCCCGCCTCGGCATTGTTGATTACCACTGGCTCGCTCGTAATCGGCGCTATGCGTTTTTGCTGGCATTTGTAGTCGGGGCGATGTTGACTCCGCCCGACCTGTTTTCACAAGTTTCTATTGCGTTACCCTTCATTGTTCTTTATGAGGTGGGGGTGTGGGTCGCTCGGTTCTTTGGTAAGAAAAAAGAGGTTGAACCGACAGAATAAAACACAGAGATGTGGATCATAAAAAAGCCCGCTGAAAATTCAGCGGGCTTTTTTTTCGTTAATGCTGATATTGATTGTGTGGTGAAATTAATAGGGCAGGAGGGGATGAAGGTATCGTCCATATTTGTTGAAGAGAGGACTAAGTAATAAAAATGATGTTTTTTGATGTATATCAATTTCAAATGGTTTGCTTTTCTCCATGATAGCTAAAAAAAGGAGATAACTCATGATTAAAGTATCTATGACTATAAAAGAGATTGTTGAAACATGGCCCGAAACGTTGGATGTGTTTATTGCCAATGGCTTTGAAAATTTAAAAGAGCCAAAAGTTCTTGAGAGTGTCGGTCGATTTCTTAAACTCGAATCAGCACTGACAAATAAGGGCTATGCGGTCGATACCTTTGTTCAGTTACTTGAAGATAAAGTGAACGAGCAGCAAAACCAAGTTGATATTACGCTGGTTGAGAAAAAACAGCAGGACTACGATATTGACGTTGCTGGTCTGTTACCATGTCCTGTCCGAGTTCCACTTTTGGAGGCGTTTAATGCCTTTACTGATGACTATCAGCAGCGTAGCGGTTTGAAAACACGCAGTCGCCTTGAGGCGGCCTCTGTGGGTGCTGATTGGATGGAAGAGAATATTCAGAGTTTGACGAGCGCAAGCCAGTTGCCAGATCTGTTTATCTCAGCAGGGTTTGATACATTTTTTGATCCGAAAGGGATAGGTCTGTATCAACAACAAGGAGCATTTGAGGCTGTGCCTCTCAGTGGAACCAATAGCGATTTTGCCGAGATTGATCTGATTGATCCGCGCCACTCATATTCAATTGTTTCTGTGGTTCCCGCCGTATTTATGGTTGATAAGCTTGCACTTGGAGACTTACCTGTACCGCGCACTTGGGCCGATCTGTTAAAGCCGATCTATGAGCAAAAAGTGGCGCTACCTGTCGGTGATTTCGATCTGTTTAATGCTATTTTGCTCAATATCCATAAAGAGTTTGGCGATGATGGGGTTGAACGATTGGGTCGCTCAATGTTGAAGTCCATGCATCCTGCACAGATGGTTAAAGGGGCGGGACGCGTTCAGGAACAAAAGCCGCTGGTGACAATATTGCCTTATTTCTTTACCCGCATGGCAGGTGCCATCAAATCGGTTGAGATTGTTTGGCCAGAAGATGGGGCCATTATTAGCCCAATCTTTCTCCTTGCAAAGAAGGAGAGTTTAGACAAGACTCGTGAAATTGCTGAATTTTTATCAAGTCAAACTGTGGGTGAAGTTTTAGCCAAAAAGGGTCTGTTTCCATCATTGAATCCTGATGTAGAGAATGTCTTGCCGGAGTGTTTTCAAGGGGGAGCACCGTGGAAATGGTTAGGTTGGGACTATATCTACGACAATAATATTGCCGAATTGATTTGTCACACCGATGCTCTATTTAATGCTGCAGCAATTCAGGAGTAAATCATGAAATTTGTAACGGTATCAGGGCCACCGTCCTCAGGGAAAACAGCGATAATCCTTCAAGCGATTGATGCCCTCAAAGAGCGCCGCTTTCAGATCGGTGTTGTTAAGTTTGATTGTCTGGTCACTGATGACGATAAACTCTATCAGAAGCGTGGTGTTCCTGTAAGAAAAGGGCTCTCGGGCGCATTGTGCCCCGATCATTACTTTGTCAGTAATATCGAAGCGTGTATGAAGTGGGGCTTAGAGAAAGATCTCGATATACTTATCAGTGAAAGTGCTGGCCTATGTAACCGTTGTTCCCCGCATATTAAAGATGTCACGGCCATTTGTGTCATTGATAACTTGAGTGGTATTGGGACACCGAAAAAAATTGGCCCCATGCTTAAAGCTGCCGATATCGTCGTGATTACCAAGGGTGATATTGTTTCGCAAGCGGAGCGCGAAGTGTTTGCTTCGCGAGTGCGACAGGTGAACCCCAAGGCGGTGATTATGCATGTCAATGGCATTACTGGGCAGGGCGCGTTTGAGTTATCAACGTTATTGGCACAAACAGAGGAGATCAATACTCTTAAAGGGAAATCATTACGTTTTTCCATGCCAGCAGCATTGTGCTCGTATTGTTTAGGTGAAACCCGTATTGGCGATGAGTATCAGATGGGCAACGTGCGTAAAATTGACTTGAGTTCAAAGCCGACAGCGGAGGGCTCAAAATCATGAATGAACATCAGTTGTTAACGACAGCGTTCGAAAAGCTGTTAAAAGAAGCTCCTTACCTCAAAGATTTTTTTGATTCGTTTGGTTTTGAAGCGGCGAGCCTTACTGGCACGGTGGAAGAGCTGTTTGCAGGGTTGAGTGAAGATCACCTCGATGATATGGGGCTGACGCTGGATCAATTACGCACAGCTCTGCGTGACTATGTCGAGGGCATGGGCGCGCTACAGCAAGAGATTGATACGGTAGAAAAGCTAACGATTCGTGGCGGTTTCAATAAAGACCGTGAAGCGGAAGACTTTGAACTCGATTTAATCCCCGGTCAAATCACCTGCATTGTTGGGCCGACAGGTTCGGGTAAAAGTCGCTTACTCGCTGATATTGAATGGGTGGCTCAGGGCGACACACCAACAGGGCGGCATATCTTAATCAATGGTCAAGTTCCCGATGCGAAGTGGCGCTTCTCAATTGAGCATAAGTTGGTGGCTCAGTTGTCGCAAAACATGAACTTTGTCATGGATTTGAGTGTCGAAGAATTTATCCGTATGCATGCTGAAAGTCGTTTTGTCGCCAACGTTGATGAAAAAATTACCGCAATTCTGGCTCAAGCCAACGAACTAGCGGGCGAATCGTTCACTGCTGATACACCGATCACCTCCCTCAGTGGTGGTCAATCGCGAGCATTGATGATCGCCGATACCGCAATTTTGAGTCGGTCGCCCATTGTCTTAATTGATGAAATTGAAAATGCTGGAATCGACCGCAAGAAAGCGTTAGCTCTGCTGATTAAAGAGGAAAAAATTGTGTTGATGGCAACCCACGACCCGATTTTGGCCTTAATGGGTCAGCGCCGCCTGGTGATCAAAAATGGCGGAGTCGCTAAAATTATTGAAACAGGGCAGGCTGAACGCGCTAATTTAGAACAACTTGAAGTTCTTGACCGTAAGTTGATGGCACTGCGTCATCGCATCCGCCAAGGTGAAACACTCGAAACCATATAGTTTTGTCGAACTTGACGATGGTGTGGTTAATATAATGCGAATATAACGCAATAATTTAAACAACAATAAAGGAGACTCACTCATGCACGATGGTTGCGCAGGAAATTTTTCATCAGGATTAGATATCCTCACTAAAATTCGTACAATGGGATTTAATACTCAGCCAATGCCAGCAGTCGTATCAATGACCTGTGAGCAATGTCAAACTCCCTTTGTTATGGAAACATTCGAGGGAAAATGCTCCGATTGCGGGATGGTTTACGCTGTAACACCGTGTCACGCTGGTGACCCATCCTCCATTCGTGCGGCAGGGATTAACGTGTAACTATGGCTGCATCGGAGCAGGAAAAGAAACAGCAACGTATCGCTAAGGATGAAAAGGTTCTGCGAGCCTTTATTGCGGTGTATTGTCAAGTTCACCATCTTAGTGGTGGTGAACAGTTTGATGGTGTGACACATCGTGATCAAGGCCGTGAATATTGTTCTGAATGTTATGCGTTGTTGCAGTATGCTTTGCAGCGTAACGAGCGTTGTCCGTTGGTACCAAAACCCGTTTGCCGTCATTGTACCGTGCATTGTTATAAGCCCGAGATGCGGCAAAAAATACGTGAGGTGATGAAATTTAGTGGGATCTATTATGTTAAGCGCGGTCGGCTTGATTGGATTTGGCACTATTTCTTCTAAACGTCAGAAATACGGCAATGTTGATTAGACAAAAAAGGATCGCAATCATTGCGATCCTTTTTTATTGTGAGCCATTGTAACGTAATTATTCGCTAAAAACTTGGGCGCTAAAAATATAAATATCGGCATTCGTCCCTTGCCATGCTGTTGATGACAACCCTGCTTTGATACATGTTTGATTTAAAAATGTGATTCGATCCCAATGGTTCTCAATCGCTACTTGCGGTAATAGGACTCCGCGATTGTGACCACATTCAAGATAGATGCCATGGGTGCCAATGATGATTTCATCAATGTTATCGACTTTAACCAGTGGCGAGAGTACGGAGATTTGCAATGAAATTGAATCGAGATCCTGTATTTTTAGTGGATAAAAACGGGGATCATTACACGCTGATGCTATGGCAATTTCAGATACCTCTTTAAATAGAGGCAGTTCCGATTGAAAGTTACCGATACAGCCACGTAGTTTACCATTTTGTTTAATGGTAACGAAACAGCCATGTTTAAAGTTGAGTCGCCGCTCTTCACGAGGGACAACGCATACTTTATTATTGCAAACATGGCTCTCAATTGTTGTGCGAGCAATGTCTAAAAGAATCTCTTCTTCTGCAGCATTGAGTAACTCTTCCACTCTGCCCCCTTGTGCATGGCGAATAGCCATCTATTTTGTTTTTGCGAGACCATCATTAGTCGATCCGTTACGTCACCCTATCGTCTAAGAATCGCCGGAATACTATCAAAATTCTCTTGTTGAGTCTATACCGCGATCATTGGTAATTTATTTGTTTTAACTTATAAAATTAGTTCAGTTTGATGATGACAGCAGTAGGTGAAAGGGGCAGACTGGGGGAGTGTGATTTCCTAAGCGTATTGATCGTAATTTTTACTTTTTATCTGGGATAAATGATTTTGATTGAAACAAAATTTTCCACCTTAAAGTTAGACCATAATCTGCTTAAAAACCTTGAAACAGTTGGTTATGAGTCGATGACCCCCATACAGGCACAAAGCTTACCGCTGATCCTTTCGGGTCGTGATGTGATCGCGCAAGGAAAAACAGGCTCAGGTAAAACGGCGGCGTTTGGACTCGGTTTATTGCATCGGTTAAATGTGAGATGGTTTCGCGTGCAAGCGTTGGTTTTATGCCCCACCCGGGAGCTGGCTGATCAGGTTTCCAAGGAAATTCGCAAATTAGGGCGTTCGATCCACAATATTAAGGTGCTTACTCTGTGTGGTGGTATGCCTTTTGGTCCGCAAATTGGATCACTTGAACATGGGGCTCATATCGTTGTTGGCACTCCTGGACGCGTTGAGGAGCATGTACGCAAGGGAGCGTTGGATCTCAGTAACCTGAAAATGTTGGTGTTGGATGAAGCGGATCGCATGCTGGAGATGGGCTTTCAAGAAGCCCTTGATGCGATTATGGAGCAGATGCCTGTTGAGCGCCAAACGATGCTGTTTAGTGCGACGTTCCCAGCACAAA
>MAXR01000335.1 GCA_001751155.1 Desulfuromonadales bacterium C00003068
CCTTTGTAGCGATAGATCGAAAGCTGTTATCACACTGACCTCGTGGTCGTCGTTCATCAACGTCATACTGATTTCGACAGTTTGCGGCAAGGTGTTACTCTGACTACTATCCCAATCATCCTGCCAATCATTACCATCATAAAAACGCCACTGAAGTTGTTTAATCTGTGAACTGAGTCGCTGGCCTTTTTGTGGATCATCGGGAACAAATAGTGGCACTGAGCTGCGTAGAAGCCGACCAACTGTTTTGTTCCGTTCGGTGGTTAACTCGTAACGTAACCGTATTAATCCACCTCGTTGCGCTCCTTTAGTGATGGCCGAGGTTGAAGTGAACGCTAGGTACGGNNGTGGCGAGATAACTGCAACTGAGTTCACGTCCTAGGCGATCAAAAATAACCCGGGCCTGATGGTAGAGTTCCGATTCACTTTGCAAGCGTTGCTCTGTGGCGCTAATGGTTGTGAAAATACCATAAACACTGGACATAACAAGGCTGAGCAAGGCGACGGCAATGACCACTTCAATGAGGGTAAAACCACCGTTCGCAGCGACACTTCGACGCCGCTTATTTGTTGAATAAAAATGAGTCAATGCTGACCTCTTCATTGCGTTGACGTTCACCCCAGATAATTGAAACGGTTACCTGTTGAACTCCGCTAACCAGCGTGTCGTTAAACTCAATCAGCCAATGGAACTGATCGTACGGCGCGGCCCAATCCCCCTTTTGAGTGCTATGGCTTAGGTTGCCATTGCGAGATTGCGCCTCTAGTTCGCTCATCTTATGTTGAGCCAACATGGTGGCAGTGGTGATCCGTTGTACCTGTTCGTGACTATGAATACAGCGGTTCGCTAAGGTTAAGCAGGCGATGAGAGCGATACCGATAATCACCAATGCAATCATCACCTCAAGCAATGTAAAACCATGCTCAGTATTTCGGGAGCTAGTCAAAATCATGGTAGCCCTCCTCAACCTCAGCGGTTCCAGTGAACGGTAATAGGTGGAGGCTGAGCTGCTTTTTACCCTGCTGAAGGTGGAACGTGGTTGCTGGCAGCCATCCTTGTGGATGAAAATCAATGGTCGCAGTGCCGGTATTAAGGCCACCTTTGCCATCGATCCACACCTGTGTTATTTGAACATTGGCTGGCAGTTGATAACTGCGCACACTGCCGTTAGTGGCGAGCCATTCACCCTGCTCTGAACGTTTCTGTGGTGAACACAGCCCGTCCTCTATCTTCACCACCAAGCGGTGGGCGGTGGCGGTTAACGCTGCTTCGTTGTACAAATATTTGACAATACCACTAAGCCGACGCGTACTGTGATTGAGGTTGTTTTCGCCAACGCTACTGAACAGTGGAACTGAGATCACCGCAAACAGACTGAGCAAAAATAATACAATGCACAGCTCCATCAACGTGAATGCGCGCTGGTTATTCAATCTCCCAACTTTGCACATCGGCATCTTTTCCTTCACCACCTGGCTCACCATCGGAACCGTATGAAAGTAGATCGTAGTCACCGTTTAATCCCGGTGCCAAGTAGATGTATTCGCCACTCCAGGGATCAGCAGGGATCTTTTTAATGTAACCACCGTCGCGATATTTTAGCGGAATACGGCCACTCTCTGGTTTGGTCACCAACGCGATGAGGCCCTGATCTGTGGTGGGGAAACTACCGTTGTCGAGTTTGTAGAGAGCGAGTGTTTCTTCGAGCCCCTTAATTTGTAGCACGGCTTTGGTGCGCCGTGCATCCTCAGGCCGGTCAAGCAATTTAGGGATAACGACGCCAGCAAGAATACCAAGAATCACCACAACCACCATCACTTCGATGAGGGTAAAGCCGCGTTGATTGTGGGTGATGTTACGGGGTGATGTTGTTTTCATATAAGATCTCTCCTTGATGATATTTATAAACAATGGTGTTATCTGATTTAGCCTAAACCTTGGCTGGCTTGGAAAATTGGCAGGAGTACCGCCAGAACAATAAAGCCGATAATTCCACCCATGGCGAGAATCATCAGTGGTTCAAGCAGCGATAATAAGCCCGACAGGGTGACTTCAACTTGGCGGTCTTGACTGTCGGCAACCTTAATTAACATCTCTTCGAGGTTGCCACTACGCTCGCCGATGGCGGTCATCTGGGCCAGTAGCGGTGGAAAAACAGCCGAACGTTTGAGTGGTTCGGCTAAGCTGGCCCCTTCACGCACGGCTACCGTGGTGGTTTCAATGGCCTGCTGTAGGACACGGTTGTGTAACAGGCCACCACTAATCTCTAGGGCACTTAACAGTGGTACACCGCTGTGGAGCAGTGTGCCGAGGGTGCGACTAAAGCGCGCCGTTGAAATTTCGCGTTGCATGCGGCCAATGAGGGGCAGTTTGATGGTCCAACTGTCACTGCGTAGGCGGCCATGAGCTGTTTTGCGGTAACGGCGAAAAAAGACCACGCCGATGGCAATAATGATTGCCATGATCCAGCCGTAGCTGGCTAACGCATCGCTGACCGAGATCAGTAGTCGCGTCGGTAGGGGCAATACTTGGCCCATATCCAACAACATACGGGTAATTTTAGGGACAACAAAACTGACTAAAAACAACAATACACCTGTGCCGACAAGTGCCATGAGTACTGGATAGGCTAATGCGGCAACGGTGCGTGATTTGAGTCGCGCTTGATCTTCAAGAAAGTCTGCTAACCGCAACAGAACCTTATCTAACGAGCCGCTGTTTTCACCAACTTGAACCATCCGCATATAGAGGTCGGGAAAACTGCGCCCTTGTTCCATCAATCCTTGATAGAGGGAGTTCCCTTGGCGAACTTGTTCCCTTACTTGGTTGTACAGTCGGGCTTGGGCGGGTTTTTCTACTTGCTCAACCAGTGAAAGCAGGGCTTCATCGAGGGGAACTCCAGCCTGTAGTAACGTTGCTAATAAACGGGTGGTGGTTGCCAGATCGTTGACAGAAAGCTTACAGCTGCGGCTAAAAGACCATGTGAATTGTTTGCGCCGAGCACCTTGCTGCTCCTCAAGGGTGCTGATGAAAAACCCCTGCTCTCGCAAGCTATCCAAGGCGGCCCGTTTGCTGCTCGCATCGATGCTGCCTTTGGCTTTTTTCCCTTGGCTGTCGAAGCCATTGTAGTCAAAGAGGGCCACTCCTAGTTCTCCTCCTGAGTGACTCGAACCACCTCTTCTAAGGTGGTGATCCCTTCACGAGCTGCCTGTAATCCTGCTTGACGAAGTGGAATCATCCCTTCGCTCATCGCGCTCTTGCGGATGGATGCTGCATCGGTGTTAGCGAGCAGTTGCGAACGGACCTTCTCACTCATGGTGAGCAGTTCATAGATTCCGCTACGGCCACGATAAC